>CAMFIX010000328.1 GCA_945952425.1 uncultured Pseudorhodobacter sp.
GTATAGCCGGGGAAGAGCATGTCCAGATGCAAAAGCAGCAGGTCTTCCAAGGGCAGGAAGCGCCTTTCGCCCGCGCGCCCGGGCAGGGGGATGAAGCGGGCAATCTGCTGCGGGATCGGCAAAAGCGCCTTCAGGCTGCGGCGGTCGGTGACGCGCTCCAGCTCCAGGGCCAGGCAAAAGCCGGTGTTGGGGATGAAGGGGAACGGGTGCGCGGGGTCGATGGCCAAAGGCGACAGCACGGGGAAGACCTTCGACAGGAAGTTCTCCTCCAGCACCTTCAGGTCGCGCGCGGTCAGTTTCGAGCGGGTGAGGATGACGATCCCCTCCGCCTCCATCTCTTTCTTCAGCTTGTTGAACACCGACTGCTGCATCTGCATCAGCCGCCGCGCATCCTCGTTGATGAGCACCAGCTGTTCCGACGGCGTGCGCCCGTCGTCCGACAGCGTCGCATTCCCGTTCCTGACCTGCGCCATCAGCCCGGCGACGCGCACCGTGTAAAACTCATCCAGGTTGGTGGCCGAGATCGACAGGAACCGCAGCCGCTCCAACAGCGGCACGGCGGGGTTGGCGGCCTCGTCCAGCACGCGCCAGTTGAAGGCCAGCCAGGACAGCTCGCGGTTGAAGAACCGCCGCGGGCCGGCGGTTTCGCTGGCGGGATAGGTGGTGGCCCCCGGAAACGGGGCTTTGAGGAAATCGGCCTGTGTCATCGCAGCACTTTCTTTTGCGCGATGATTTCACTCCGCCGCGCCCAAGTCCAGTGGTGCGTCAAGCACTTCGCCGGCAAGGGCCCGGGTGATCGGCCGATGCGCGGCCAGGGCGCGCGCGTCAAGCTCGGCCACCAGGTGACGCGCGGCCTCGACCGAACGCTCCATCCGCGGCAGAACCCAGGCGATGAGGCTTGCGGGCACCTCGACCTGGCGGTCGGCGAAGAGTTTCGCGAGGATGGCCGACAAGAGCGCATCGTCGGGCGGCTCGATCCGGGCGAGCGACGAGGCCTGCAGCCGCGACAGAAGGTCGGGCAGGCGCAGCCCCCAGTCGCGCGGCGGCTGCGGCGCGGTCAGCAGAAGCCGCCCCTGCGACAGCCGGTTGCAAAGGTGAAACAGCGCCTCGGGCTCGACCAGGCGGTGGGCGTCGTCGATCACCACCCGGGCCGTGGCGGGCAGCACCATCAGCGCCGGGGCAAGATCGCGCGGGTCGAGCCAGATCGCCTCGGCCTCGGCCGCCCAGACATGGGCGAGATGGGTTTTCCCGGACCCCGGCGGCCCGGTCAGGATCAGCCGGTTGTTGGTCCATTCCGCGGCATCCAGCACCGCCAGCGCCGTCGCATTGCCGGGCGAGGCCACGAAATCCGCCCGCGCCCAGGCCTGCAAGGCGGGCAGGTCGAAGGTCAGCTGGGCCGTCACGACGCATCCCCGGGCTCGTCCCCGGTGTAAAGCCGACTTTCCTGGTAGCGCGCGATGCCAAAGCGGGCAAGCACGCCGATCGTGGCCGACAAGGGCACCGCGACCACCATGCCGACAAAGCCGAAGAGCCCGCCGAAGACCGAAAGTGCGAACATCAGCCAGACCGGATGCAGGCCGACCGATTTGCCGACGAGCCGCGGGGTCAGCACGTTGCCCTCCAGGAACTGGCCAAGGCCGAAGATCGCGGCGACGAGGCCGATGTGCAGCCAGTCGCCCCAGAACTGATAGAAGGCCAGGCCGATGGCGAGCGTGCCGCCCAGGAGCGCGCCGATATAGGGAATGACGGTGATGGCGCCTGCAAAGGCGCCGATCACCAGGCCGAATTGCAGCCCCGCCGCCATCAGCGCCGTGGCGTAATAGACCCCCAAAGTCAGGCAGACGGTGATCTGCCCGCGCACGAAACCGGCCAGCACCTGGTCGATCTCGGAGGCGAGCTGGCGGATCACCGGCGCATGGGCGCGCGGCAAGAGCCCGTCGATGCGCGCGATCATATGGTCCCAGTCGACCAGCAGGTAAAAGGCCACGACCGGCACGATGACGATGAACAAGACCCAGGAGACGACCGACAAGAGCGAGGTCAGCACCCCCTTGGCCAGTGTGCCGCCCTTGGACTGGATCGCCTGGGCGAGCTCGGCCAGGGTCTGGCGCATGACCGAGGTGCTGTCCGAAAGGTCGGGGAATTGCGCCATGAGCCAGGCTTCGAGCTTGCCCGAGATCTCGGGCGCAGCATTGACCAGGGCCGCGGTCTGCTGGACCAGCATCGGGATGATGGCAAGGACGAGAAGCACGACGATTAGGAGCGCGGCCAAGGTGATGACGGTCGTGGCCGCGACGCGCGACAGGCCCGCCCGCTCCAGCCGGTCGGCGACGGGGTCGAGGAAATAGGCGATGGCGCCACCGACGAGGAAGGGCAGGATGACCGGCCCGAGGAACCAGAGCACGAGAAAGGCCACCACGGCGGTGGCGGCCCAGACACGTCCGTGAAAATCGAATGGCACGCGGGGCCTCCTTTGGCGGCTGGCAGAGATATTGCGCCGGAAAGGGGGGGATGCAAGGGCGGGAGGGCAGCAAAGCGGCGGGGAGCGCGAAAGATCACCGGCCGGGGGAAGGAGGGCGAGGGCCTCCGGATCGGCACGGGCGCCTTGGGCTCCGGCAGGAGGGGGGTGGTGCGCGGGCGCTCCCAGCGGAGTAGCGCTGCGGAAGAACATTGGCCGGGGAAGGGGGGCGCGCGGGCCTTTCGGTCAGCACGGGCGCCTTTGGCTCCTGCAGGAAGGAGTTGGTGCGCGCGTGGGTTCCTAGCGGAGTAGGTTGCGGAAGAACATTGGCCGGGAAAGCGGGGACCGCGAGGGGCCCGCGATCAGCGCGGGTGCCTTGGGCTCCGCCAGGATGGGGTTGGCGCGCACGTGGGCCTCCAGGTGGGTCTCCAGCGGAGTGGCGCTGGGGAAGAGCACCGACCGGGAAAGCGGACGAGGGCCTCCCGATCAACACCGGCGCCTTGGGCTCTGGCTGGATGGGGTTGGCGGCCGAGGGCTTTCAGCGGAGTGTCGCCTCGGAAGAACATTGGCCGGGGAAAGGGCGCGCAAGGGCAACCGATCAGCTCGGGCGCCTTGCGCTCCGTCAGCAGAAGGGGTGGCGCACGCATAGGCCCCAGCGAGTCGCGCTGCGCAAGAACTCGGGATCGGGAAAGGAGGGGGGTAGGGCCCCCCGATCCGCAAAGGTGCCTTTGGCTCTGGCAGGATGAGGTCGGCACGCGAGTGCTACAAGCGGAGTGTAGCCGCGGAAGAACATTGGCCGAGGAAGGGGGGCGCGAGGCCGCCCCCGGACCACCTCAGCCGGCCAGCCGCATTTTGGCGGGTGCGGTGGTTGGGGCCGCGAAATGGCGCATGGTTTCGTCCAGCGCGATGGCCTCGTTGCGCAGCTTCTGCGTGGCCAGCATCGACTGCTCCACCATCCCGGCATTCTTCTGCGCGACCTGGTCCAGCTGGTTCACCCCGAGGTTCACTTCGCCCAGGCCCACCGATTGCTCCTGCGCCGCCCCCGCGATCGAGGTCACCAGCTGCGAGATATTGCCCACCCGGTTCACCATCGAGTTCAAGACCTCGCCCGCGCTGCCGACCGCCTGCACGCCGCGGCCGACCAGCTGCGACGAGGAGGAAATCAGCGTCTTGATCTCCTTGCTGGCCTCGGACGACCTTTGCGCCAGCGCCCGCACTTCGCTGGCCACGACGGCAAAACCGCGCCCCGCCTCGCCCGCCCGGGCCGCCTCGACCCCGGCATTCAGCGCCAGCAGATTGGTCTGGAAGGCGATGTCGTCGATCACCCCGATGATCTGGCTGATCTGGTCCGAGCTCTTCTCGATCCCGTTCATCGCCTCGACCGCGGTGCCCACGACCTTGCCGCTTTCCTCGGCCTCGCGCCGCGCCGATTGCACGATCTGCTCGACCTCGCGCGCCGAATTGGCGGCCGACTTCACCGAGGCCGTCAGCTGATCCAGCGCGGCGGCCGTCTCTTCCAGCGTCGCGGCCTGGTTTTCGGTGCGCCGCGACAGGTCTTCGGCGCCCGAAGTGATCTCGTCCGATTGCTCGCGGATCGAGCGCGACGAGGCGATCACGCGGGTGATCAGGTCCGACAACTTGTCGATCGTGTTGTTGAAATTCACCCGCAGGCCTTCGTATTCGGCCGGGAAAGGATCGACCAGCTTGTGGCTGACATCGCCGGCCGACAGCTGCGACAGCCCGACGCTGAGCGAGGTCACCACGGAATGCTGCTCGGCCTGGGCGCGCTGGATGCGGTCCTCCATCTCCAGCGCCTCGCGCAGGCGCGCGGCCACCAGCGCCAGATAGCGGCGGATGGCGGAGAGCTCGTCCTCGACCTTGGGCGCCCCCTCGTCGATCACCTCGCCCATCG
>CAMFIX010000329.1 GCA_945952425.1 uncultured Pseudorhodobacter sp.
GAGGTGCCGGATTGCGCCAGAATCCCCCACAGCTTGATCTCGCCGCCCGAGGTCAGGTCGTTGTTCTCGACGAACAGCCTTTCGACCCCGCGGTTGAAGGCGCCCGCATCGGGCAGGCCGAGGTAAAGCCCCACGCCTGCCGCCACAAGCACCGCGACCACGGCGGCGATTCCCGCCACGACCACCCTTTGCCCGGCCTTCAGGCTTTCAGAAACGGAGGAAGAATTCTCCTGCACTCGATTGCCTTTCCGCCAACCCCTCGGGCCCGAAGGTGGAGAGGATTTTAAGCAAAGTCCAGCCGGCCGCCTGCAGCCGACCCTCCAGCTCGGACCGCGCCGCCTGGGGCTTGCCGCAGGCGTGATCGCTGACCTGGCTGACGCCATAGGCCAGCCGCAAGGGGTTGTCCTGCTTGGCTTTGTAATCCGCGTAACATTCGGCCTGCACCGGGCTGGCCAGGATCAGGGCCAGCACGAGAAAGATGATTCTGCTCATTTGCGCTCTCCGGCTTTTGAACCGAAAGGTGGCTTTGCTGCCGCTGTTATACAATAGCAAAGGGTTTTGCCCACATTCTGCCACAATCCAGCCGCCTGATCGCCCCGAGAACAAGGTGGACTGAGGATGCGTCGCAGACGGGCCGGGAATCGGCCGGGAATGAGGTGAAGCCATGACAGATGTCCTGACCCATATCTCCGAAGACCCCCTGTCCGAAGACCGGGGCTCCACGCTCCGCGACTGGGCGGAGGATGTGCTGGACCTGGCCACCACCTTTGCGCAAGGGGCGCTGGATGTCGCGGGCGTGGCGCTGATCGCCGGGCTGATCTGGCAGGCACTGCCCGACCAGCCCAAGGCCCCGGCGCCGGTTCTGCCCGGCGAAGTCGTGGCAACCTGTGTCGCCGACTGCATCGCGACCTCGGTCCTGGACGATGCGGCTCTGTCGGTCACCGCGGTGGCGCGGCCGGTCGGCACGATCTCGGGCTCCTGACCCCTTTTCAGCCGCGGCCGGTCGGGTTAGGCCCATGGCATGCAGCTTCCCGATTTCAGCTTTGAGACCGCCGCCCGCGCCCGCGGGTTCCTGCGCATCGCCGGGGTGGACGAGGTCGGTCGCGGGCCTTTGGCCGGGCCGGTCACCGCCGCCGCCGTGATCCTGGACCCCGGCCGCATCCCCAAGGGTCTGCGCGACAGCAAGGCCATCGCGAAATCCGCCCTGCCGGAGATCGCCGCCGAAATCCACGCCTTGGCCGAGGTCGCCATCGCCCATGCCAGCGTCGCGGAAATCGACGCGCTGAACATCCTGCAGGCCGCCCTTCTGGCCATGCGCCGCGCGGTCGAGGCCCTGCGTCCCGATCACCTCTTGGTCGATGGAAAGTTCCTGCCGAAAGGTCTGACCGGCGAGGCTTTGGTGAAGGGCGATGCGCGCTGTCTCTCCATCGCTGCGGCTTCGATCGTGGCCAAGGTAGAGCGGGATCGGATCATGGTGGATTTGGCGCAACAATACCCCGGATATGGCTGGGAGAAGAACGCGGGCTACCCTTCTCCGGCCCATAAAAAGGCGCTTCTAGATTTGGGGGTCACCCCTGTTCATAGGCGTTCGTTCAAACCCGTCCACAACATCTTGTATCAAGAACATTCTCTAACCCCTTGATTTAAAAAGAATTTGACGGCGATTCGCCCTTTCGCCAGAATCCCCCTCACAGAACCCGGGTGAACGGGGCGAAATTGAGGGCGAGATGGCTGTGAAGACGAAACCGGCAGGGACGCAAGCCCTGCCACTCAACACGATTGTGCCGGGCGATTGCATCGAGGTGATGCGCGGGCTTCCCGCGGGCTCGGTCGATCTGATCTTTGCCGACCCGCCCTATAACCTGCAGCTGAAGGGCGATTTGCACCGCCCCGACAACTCCCGCGTCGATGCGGTGGACGACCACTGGGACCAGTTTTCCAGCTTTGCCAGCTATGACGCCTTCACCCGCGACTGGCTGGCGGCGGCGCGGCGGCTGTTGAAGCCGAACGGCGCGATCTGGGTGATCGGCAGCTATCACAACATCTTCCGCCTGGGCGCCGAGCTGCAGAACCAGGGCTATTGGATTTTGAACGACGTGGTGTGGCGCAAATCCAACCCGATGCCGAACTTCCGCGGCAAGCGCCTGACCAATGCGCATGAGACGCTGATCTGGGCCGGGCGCGAGGAAACCAGCAAATATACCTTCAATTACGAGGCGTTGAAGGCCATCAACGATGGCGTGCAGATGCGCTCGGACTGGATGATCCCTCTCTGCACCGGGCACGAGCGGCTGAAGGATGAGAACGGCGAAAAGGCCCATCCGACGCAAAAGCCCGAGGCTTTGCTGCACCGGATTTTGCTGGCGACGACCAACCCCGGCGATGTGGTGCTGGACCCGTTCTTCGGCACGGGCACGACGGGGGCGGTGGCCAAGATGCTCGGCCGCGATTTCATCGGGATCGAGCGGGAAGAGAGCTATCGCCGCGTGGCCCAAGACCGTATCGACCGGGTGCGCCGGCTGGATGCCTCGGCCTTGGAGGTCACGGGGTCCAAACGGGCGGAGCCGCGGGTGCCCTTCGGCACCGTGGTCGAACGCGGCATGCTGCGCGCGGGGGAAGAGCTGTTCTCGATGGGCGCGCGCCATGTCGCGCGGGTGCGGCCGGATGGGACCATCGTCGGCAATGATGTGAAGGGCTCGATCCACCAGGTGGGGGCGCATCTGGAAGGGGCGCCAAGCTGCAACGGCTGGACTTATTGGCACTTCAAGCGCGATGGGCGGCTGATCCCCATCGACATTCTGCGCCAGCAGATCCGCGCCGAGATCGAGGCCGACGAGCGCCCGAACTAAGCCATTCGCATGCCTGCCCTTGCGTCTGCAGGGCCAACTCTCCCCGCCTTGAAGTCAAGGCGGGGCTTTTCGGCTTGCAATCCATAGCTGGTGGGTTATGAATAACCCATAACTAACGAGTTATGAGATGACCCCCGATTCCCTGTTCAAAGCCCTGTCCGACCCAACCCGCCGCGCGCTGTTCCACCGGCTTTGCCACGAGGGCGAGCTGACGGTGCATGACCTGACCGACGGTGTGGCGATCTCGCAGCCCGCGGTGTCGAAGCACCTCGGTGTGTTGCGTGAGGCCGGGCTGGTCGCGCCCGAACCGCGGGGGCGCGAGGTTTTGTATCGCGCGCGGCCCGAGGGGCTGGCGCCCTTGGCCGATTGGCTGGCCGATGCGGCGACCTTCTGGACGCGCAAGGTAGACAAGCTGGATGACCTTTTGAAGCGGATGGACCAATGAGCGCGATGACCCTGACCCGGGCCCTGTCCCATCCGCCGGAGAAAGTGTGGCGGGCGATCTCCTCTGGCGCGATGCTGGCGGAATGGCTGTTGCCGAACGACTTTCAACCCGTCGTCGGCCACCGTTTCACCCTGCAAAGCCCGGTGCAGCCGCAATGGGACGGGGTGATTTCCGCCGAGGTTCTGACCGTCGAACCGCCGCGTTGCCTGGCCTTCACCTGGGTGGCTTTGGGCGTGGTGACGACGGTCACGCTGACCCTGACACCCACGGAAACCGGCACGACACTGACCGTCGAGCAGGCCGGTTTTGCCGAGGACCAGGCGCGCAACCTCGCCGGTGCACGCTATGGCTGGGGGATGTTCCTTGACCGTCTCGCAGATGTGGTGGCGGCATGAGCGCGCGCTTCGGGCTGTGGGTGGTCCATTGGATCAGCGCGCTGCTGCTGATCCCCATGCTGCTGGGCGGATATTTCTGGCTGCGGCCGATGGCCTCGAGCGATCCGCAGAAGCTGGATGCGCTGATGTATCACATGGCGGTGGGCGTGGCCCTGGTGGCGCTGACCGTGCTGCGGCTGGTGTTGCGCAGGCGGAGCGGTTTTCGGCGGAGGGGGCTGGTCGGCTGGTCGCAAACCGCGGTCTATCCGCTGGTCCTGCTCATGCCGGTGTCGGGCTTTACCATGGTCTTTGCGGCGCGGCTGAACGACATCGTCTTCGCACGCAACGGGGCGCCGCTGCCCGCCGACCTGGCCGCGATCCCCGGCCATGTCTGGCATGGCGCGACGGCGGCGACGCTCGCCGCGGCCATCGTTCTGCACCTGGTCACCATCACCTGGGAGCGGATTCGTTAAGGTGCGCCCTTCGGCATCAGCGTCAGCCGCTGGTCGTAAATCGTCCAGTCGGTGATGTCGGGATAGAACTGTTTGCGCCAGGCCCGGACCCGCGCATTCATCACCTTGCGCCATTTGCGCGGGAAAAGCGCCATGACTCCCATCACCGGATAGCCGTAAGGCAGCTGCGGCGCGGCCTCTGATCCATAACTTTGCAGCAATGGGAATCGGCGGTCCGGCTTGTAATGG
>CAMFIX010000330.1 GCA_945952425.1 uncultured Pseudorhodobacter sp.
ATGCACGGGCACAGCATATTTTCAGATTTGGGGGGTGGGTCGAAGGTGGTCCACGATATTCTGGCGATCATAGGCTGACCTGTTGGGTAACATATGATGGCGATAAGCTATATTCCGCCTTTGAATGCCTGCTTCCAAGGCGGGTGCGCAATCCTGAGCTAAAATTTCTACGCGGCGCGGTTTCTTACGGGAGCAAAAGCCGAGCGATGCCTAGCCTTGGACCGTATGACCAACGCGAGGTAACCGAGGCCCCTACACTCAAGGAAGCGGCATACTCCAAGCCGAATCGGTTCCGTATAGAGCGTGAATTTCGCATCTGTGCGTTTGTAGATAGCGCGGGCGATCAAAAATACTCTGACTTGATCTGGGCGCATGAAGCGTTTTTATCGTGTGTTTTAGACTATGGCTTCGGCGACGATGTTACATGAGTTTTTCGCCTTCGGCATAAAGATTTTGAAGCTCGCGGTTGAGCCCGTGGCAGTGCTGATGTGAGGCATTCTGTTATCCTCTGCTGGGACATGATTTGAACGGCGTTTTCAAGACTTCTGTCAAAATAGCGATGCAACGCACAGCCTTGCCACCCACTGCAGGATGCGGGTCAGCGGGCTTGCAATGACAACGAATATGAGCCAAACCCTCCCCCAAGGAGCCCCCCATGATCACAATCCTCGGCCTTTCGACCTGCGACACGACCAAGCTGGCGCTGAAAACCCTCATGCAGGCCGGTGTCTCTGCCCGCCTGCGCGACATCCGGGCCGAGCCGCTTTCCGAAGCTGAAATCGCAAAGATCGTCGCCGAATTCGGCGACAGGGCGGTCAACAGGCAATCGACCACCTACCGCGGCTTTTCGGCTTTCCTCCGGGAATCCGAGGCCGAGGTGCAGATTGCGCAGGCCCCAACAGTCATGAAGCGCCCCGTCATCACCGACGGGACGTCCTGGACCTTGGGCTGGGACGCCGAGACCGAGGCGCGCTGGAAAGCTTAAAGCAGCTTCAGATTGCCGGCCGATTGCTTGCCGTCGCGGCCCGACATCAGCTCGTAATTGATCTTCTGGTTCTCGTTCAGACCCTTCAGCCCGGCGCGCTCGACCGCCGAGATATGGACGAACACATCCTTGCCGCCGTCATCAGGGGCGATGAAGCCATAGCCCTTGGTGCCGTTGAACCACTTCACGGTGCCGTTCGGCATGCCGCTCTCCTTCCTCTAGCCTCCCCCGGCGGTATTGCGCGGGGGCCGTGCGAGCAGACCCATGCCCGTCAGGAGCCAAAGGGAATTCCGTCGTCACGAGACGGGATGATGACAAAGGTTAAACGAAAATCAAGCGGCATCGGCGGGCAGGGGGGCTTTTCCTCCCCCTGTCCGTTGCGGTTTTTAGCGATTCCCGGTCAGTGTGACGGCGGAAGCGCGTCGAAGCCGAAAGTCTTGACCGCCTGGTCGAAGAAAACCACCTCGACCTTGGTCTCGCCCAGGCGGCGGACCGAGGCGGTGCGGTCCTGCACTTCCTTCATGCCGATGGCCAGGATCACCGGCACCTTGCCCAAGGAATGCTCGCGCACCTTGTAGTTGATCTTCTCGTTGCGGGTATCGGCCTCGGCGCGCACGCCCGCGCGCTTCAGGGCCTCGACCAGTTCCAGCACATACCCATCCGCATCCGAGACGATGGAGGCCACCACCACTTGACGCGGCGCCAGCCAGAAGGGCAGCTTGCCCGCGTAATTCTCGATCAGGATGCCGATGAAGCGTTCGAAGCTGCCCAGAACCGCGCGGTGCAGCATATAGGGCATGTGCTTCATGCCATCCTCGCCGACATATTCCGCGCCAAGTCGGCCCGGCAGCTGGGCATCGACCTGGAAGGTGCCGCATTGCCATTGCCGCCCGATGGCGTCGGTCAGCTTGAAGTCGAGCTTCGGACCATAGAAGGCGCCGTCGCCCGGGTTGATCTGGTAGTCCAGGCCCAGATGCTCGATGGCGTTCTTCAGGGCGCCCTCGACCTTGTCCCATTGCTCATCCGTGCCGATGCGGACGGGGGGGCGCGTCGATAGCTTGATCTCGAACGAGTCGAACCCAAGGTCTTTGTAGACGCTCGACAACAGGGCGATGAAGCCCGCGCATTCGCTTTCGATCTGGTCTTCGGTGCAGAAGATATGCGCGTCGTCCTGGGTAAACCCGCGCACCCGCATCAGCCCGTGCATGGAGCCCGAGGACTCATAGCGGTGGCAGGAGCCGAACTCGGCCAGGCGCAGGGGCAGGTCGCGATACGACTTCAGACCCTGGTTGAAGACCTGGACGTGGCAGGGGCAGTTCATCGGCTTCAGCGCGTTGATGCGCTTCTCCTTGGCGCCCTCTTCGTCGACCTCCACGATGAACATGTTCTCGCGGTAGGCCTCCCAGTGGCCTGACTTCTCCCACAGGATGCGGTCAACGACCTGGGGCGTGCGGATCTCTTTATACCCGGCCCGGCGCAGACGGCCGCGCATGTAGTCTTCCAACCCCCGCCAGATCTGCCAGCCGTTCGGGTGCCAGAAGACCATGCCCGGCGCCTCGTCCTGCAGGTGGAAGAGGTCCATCTCGCGGCCCAGCTTGCGGTGGTCGCGCTTGGCGGCCTCCTCCAGCATGGTCAGGTGGGCTTTCAGGTCGTCGCGGTTCTTGAAGGCCAGGCCATAGATGCGCTGAAGCATCGGGCGCGAGGCGTCGCCCAGCCAGTAGGCCCCCGCCACATGGGTCAGCTTGAAGGCATCGGCGGGCACCTGGCCCGTGTGCTGCAGGTGCGGGCCGCGGCAGAGATCCTGCCAGTTCCCGTGCCAATACATGCGGATGTCTTCACCTTCCGGGATGCGGGCCAGGAGCTCGACCTTGAAGGGCTCGCCGCGTTCTTCGTAATAGGCCTTGGCGCGGGCGCGATCCCAAAGCTCGGTGCGGATCGGCTCGCGCGCATTGATGATCTGCTTCATCCGCGCTTCGATCTGGCCGAGGTCTTCCGGCGTGAAGGGCTCCGCCCGGTCGAAGTCATAGAACCAGCCCTCGTCGCGGACCGGGCCGATGGTGACCTTGACCTCGGGCCAGATCTCTTGCACCGCCCGCGCCATGATATGGGCGAGGTCGTGGCGGATCAGCTCCAGCGCCGGGGCGTCGTCCTTCATCGTGTTGATGGAAATCCGCGCGTCCTTGGTGATCGGCCAGGCCAAGTCCCAATGTTTGCCGTCCAGCTGGGCCGAAATCGCGGCCTTGGCCAGCGAGGGCGCGATCGAGGCCGCCACTTCGGCCGCTGTCACCCCGGCCGCATAGGACCGGATATTGCCATCGGGGAATGTCAGGGAAATCTGGCTCATCATCGAGCTCCTCGTCGGTTTGGCGCCTACCAAGCGCCCGGTTGCGGGTATGGTGCGGGCGGTGTGCCAAGGCCCGCGGCCAAGGTCAAGAGGCCTCACGCCGTCTTGTCCCTTTGATCGGCCTCTGTCACTTTCACGCCAAAGGAGACACCGCATGCGCCCCTTCGCCGAGATCCTGCAGATTGCCGCGGACCGCCATGGCGGGGCCGAGGCCCTGATGGCCGCCATGCCCGCCATCAAGACCGCGGCCGCGCTTGCCGCCACGCCCGACGACCGCTGGCTCGCGCAGATGGCCAAGGTGATCTTCCAGGCCGGCATCAGCTGGAAAGTGGTCGATGCGAAATGGCCGGGGATCGAAGAGGCCTTCCACGGCTTTCACCCAGGCCGCGTCGCGATGATCGAGGGCGATGCGCTCGACGCGCTGATCGGCGATGCCCGCGTGATCCGCTCGGGCGCCAAGATCGTGGCGATCCGCGACAATGCGGTCTTCGTGCAACGGGTCGCGGCCGAGCACGGCAGCTTCGGCGCCCGCATCGGCGACTGGCCCGACAGCGATTTCGCGGGGCTTCTGACCTGGCTCGCGAAAGAGGGCAGCCGCCTCGGCGGCACCTCCGGCGCCTATATGCTGCGGGCAATGGGACGCGACGGCTTCATGCTGTCGGGCGATGTCACGGCAAGGCTGGTGGCCGAGGGGGTGATCGACGGCCCCGCCACCTCGGCCAAGGCCATGGCGCGCGTCCAGGCCGCCTTCTCGCAGTGGCAGGCGGAAAGCGGGCTTTCGTTGACCGCGATTTCCCGCATCCTGGCACGGAGCATCGACGCATGACGCTCATCAACCACGGCCGGCGGCTCGCCCATCACCAGACCCTGGGGCAGGGGCCGGGCATCGTCTTTTGCGGCGGCTACCGCTCGGACATGACGGGCAACAAGGCCCTGGCCCTGGAGGCCTTCGCGAAATCCCGCGGCCGGGCCTACCTGCGCTTCGACTATTCCGGCCATGGCCAGTCGGACGGCG
>CAMFIX010000331.1 GCA_945952425.1 uncultured Pseudorhodobacter sp.
TCGCCGAGGGCCACAAAATCCTCGCCGCCCCCGGCCCCTCGGCCCTCCTCTGCGCCCTGACCGTCGCAGGCCTGCCCTCCGACCGCTTCCTCTTCGCAGGCTTCCTGCCCCCAAAATCCCAGGCGCGCAAAACCGCCCTGCAAGAGCTGAGGCCCATCCCCGCCACCCTGGTCTTCTACGAATCACCCAACCGCATCGCCGCCGCCTTGCGCGACATGGCCGAGGTTCTGGGCCCCGACCGTCCGGCAGCCCTCTGCCGCGAACTGACGAAAAAATTCGAAGAGGTCCGACGCGGAACCCTGGCAGAGCTGGCCGAGGCCTTGCAAAGCACCGAGATCAAAGGCGAAATCGTCCTGCTTGTCGACCGTGCCGAAGAAGCGCCCGCAGATCCCCAAATGATCGAGACCGCCCTGCGTAACGCTTTGCTAACCCTTTCCCGCAAAGATGCAGCCACGGCGGTCGCCCAATCCTTCGGTCTGCCCCGCCGCGATGTCTATCAACTGGCACTCACCTTGGGGGATGCGGAATGACGATGCGGTCCAGGCAAATTCGCGGCAAGACCAACTATCTCGCTGGCCTCGCCGCCGAAGACTCGGTCAGCCGGCTTTACGACGGCGGCGGCCGTACCGTGATCGC
This sequence comes from uncultured Pseudorhodobacter sp., assembly GCA_945952425.1. GTDB lineage: Bacteria > Pseudomonadota > Alphaproteobacteria > Rhodobacterales > Rhodobacteraceae > Stagnihabitans. The sequence goes on from CAMFIX010000331.1 coordinate 637, forward strand.
GCGCCGCTGGCGCGGCACGCAGGGCGAAATCGACATCATCGCCCGCGATGGCAACAAGCTGATCTTCATCGAGGTCAAGAAGAGCTCGACCCATTTCCTCGCCTCCGAACATTTCACCTGGGCGCAGCAGAATCGCGTTCGCGCCACGGCCGAAGAATTCTACTTCAACGATCCCATCGAAGGCGTCGACGAGTTGCAGGTCGATCTCGCCCTGGTCGATGCGCAAGGCCGCATCGAAATCGTCGAAAACGCGCTGGCTGCCTGAGCAATTGCATCTCCCCTTGGGCTGGGTCATCAATTGGCCCGGACAGTGGAGAGCATCATGGGCCTGAACGTCGCTTTGCAAATGGACCCGATCGGGTCGGTGAACATCAACGGGGACAGCACCTTCCGCATCGCGCTGGAAGCGCAGGCGCGCGGGCATTCGCTGTTCTTCTACACGCCCGACAAGCTGGCCTTCGTCGAGGGAAAGGTCGTCGCGCGCGGGTTTCCGGTCACCTTGCGGCGGGAGCTCGGGAATCATGTCACTTATGGCGCTGAGGTCGAGGTCGATCTTTCCACCTGCGACGTCGTCTGGCTGCGCCAGGACCCGCCTTTCGACATGGGCTATATCACCACCACCCACCTTCTGGACCTGATCCATCCCAAGACCCTCGTCGTCAACGACCCGTTCTGGGTGCGCAACTGCCCCGAGAAGCTGCTCGTCCTGCAATTCCCCACCCTCCACCCGCCCACCGCCATCGCCCGCGATCTCGCCACGATCCGCGCCTTCAAGGCGCGCCACGGCGACATCATCCTCAAGCCGCTTTACGGCAACGGCGGCGCCGGGATCTTCCGGCTCGACCCCAACGACCGCAACCTCGCCTCCTTGCACGAGCTTTTCACCTCGATGTCGCGCGAGCCCTTGATCGTGCAGAAATATCTCCCCGCCGTCGTCCATGGCGACAAGCGCATCATCCTCGTCGATGGCGAGCCCGTCTGCGCCATCAACCGCGTCCCCCAGGCCGGCGAGACGCGCTCCAACATGCATGCCGGCGGGCGGCCCGAGAAGGTGGGCCTCACCCAACGCGACCTGGAAATCTGCGCCGCCATCGGCCCCACCTTGCGCGAAAAGGGCCAGGTTTTCGTCGGCATCGACGTGATCGGCGACTGGCTGACCGAGATCAACGTCACCTCCCCCACCGGCATTCAAGAGCTTGAACGCTTCGACGGCACAAACACCGCCGCCCGCATCTGGGAGGTGATCGAGGCCAAGATCGCTGCCCGATGAGCCTGCGCCTGCGGCTTCTGACCCTGTTTCTGCGCCTGACCGCGCGGCCCGGCATGGCCCGGGCCCGCGACCCTCAGGCCGAGCGGCGGAAGTTCGCGCAAGGCGCCCGCCTCTTTCGACGCCCCGCCGATCTGTGCTTCCTCGACGGCCCCCTGCCCCGGATCACCTGCCATCCGACCTGCGACACCCATGCCATCCTCTATTTCCACGGCGGCGCCTATGTGACCGGCAGCCCGGAGACGCATCTTGCCATCACCGGGCGGCTTGCCCGGCTGACCGGCATGGCCGTCTTCGCTCCGCGCTACCCGCTCGCCCCCGAACATCCCGCCCCCGCCGCTTTCGAGGCCGCCGTTGCCGCCCATGCCGCGCTTCTGCGGCTTTACCCGCCCGGCCATATCCTGATCGGCGGCGACAGCGCAGGCGGCGGACTGGCGCTCTCCCTGCTGTCGCATCTTTGCGCCCGGGGCCTGCAACCCGCTGGCGCCTTTGCCTTTTCTCCCTGGACCGATCTTGCCCTGACGGGCGAAAGCCTGCGAACCCATGACCGTCATGAGGCCATCCTGCCCGCCGAGCGCATGGCCGAGGCCGCCACCCTCGTCCGCGGCGCCCTTGCCCCCGACGACCCGCGCATCTCGCCGCTTTACGCCGATTTCCCCGGCTGCCCGCCCGTTCTGATCCAGGTCGGCGCCGAGGAAATCCTGTTCGACGATGCCCGCCGCATGGCCGAGCGCCTGAAGGCGCGGCTTTCGGTCTGGCCACATTGCCCGCATGTCTGGCAGATCTTCGACGGCACGCTTCCCGAGGCCCGCGCCGCCCTGCGCGAGACCGCCGATTTCCTGCTTCAGCGCGTCGAAAGCACCGTCCGGTAGCTCACCGCCTCGGCGATGTGATTGCGCGAGACGTCGCGCGCCGCCTCCAGGTCGGCAATCGTCCGCGCCACGCGCAAGACCCGGTGATAGCCCCGCGCGGTCAGGCCGAATCGCTCCGACACCTTTTGCAAGAGCGCGCGGCTCTCGGCGTCCGGCCGCGCGATTTCGTCCAGAAGCTCGCCCTCCGCCTCGGCATTGACCCGGATGCCAAGCCCCGCGAATCGCGCGGACTGGATGTCACGCGCGGCCTGGACGCGGGCCGCCACCACCGTGGAGCTTTCGCCATCTGCAGGCAAATCAAGGTCTTGCCACGAGACCGGCGGTACATCGACCCGCAGGTCGAAGCGGTCCATCAGCGGGCCGGAGACGCGGCCCATATACTCCTGCCCGCAGATCGGCACCTTGGCGCAGGCCTTTTCCGGCTCGGCCATGTGGCCGCAGCGGCAGGGATTGGCGGCAGCGACCAGCAGGAAGCGACAGGGATAGCGGATATGGGCCGAGGCGCGGGCGACCATCACCTCGCCCGATTCGATGGGCTGGCGGAGGGTATCCAGCACGTTGCGCGGAAACTCCGGCAGCTCGTCCATGAAGAGGATGCCGTTGTGGGCAAGGCTGATCTCGCCTGGATTGGCGCGCTTGCCGCCGCCGACGATGGCGGCCTGGCTCGCGGTGTGATGCGGCTCGCGGAAGGGGCGCAGGCGCGTGATGCCGCCCTGCAGCAGGCCCGCGACGGAATGAATCATCGAGGTTTCCAGCGCTTCGTCCGCCGAAAGCGGCGGGAGGATGCCCGGCATCCTCTTGGCCAGCATGGATTTTCCCGAACCCGGCGGCCCGATCATCAGCATGTGGTGACGCCCGGCTGCCGCAATCTCCAGCGCGCGTTTCGCGCGTTCCTGCCCCTTCACGTCGCGCAGGTCGGGCACATCCGGCGCCCCCGTCATCTCGCCCGCCTCGGCACGTGCGAGCGCCATGCGGCCGGTGAAATGGCCCATGACCTCATTCAGCGTGGTGACGCCGAAGACCTCGGTCATACCGACCCAGGCGGCCTCGGCGGCAGAGGGTTTCGGCACCATCAGCGCCTTGCCCTCCGCCGCCGCCGCAACCGCGGCCGGCAAGGCCCCCGCGACCGGCAGGATGCGCCCGTCGAGCGACAATTCCCCCATGAAGACAAAGGCTTCCACCTGGTCGGGCGGCACGATCTCCAAGGCCGCCAGCACCGCCATGGCGATGGGCAGGTCGAAGTGAGAGCCCTCTTTCGGCAGGTCGGCGGGCGAGAGGTTGACGGTGATCCGCTTCGACGGCAGCGCGACCGAGAGCGCCGCCAGCGAGGCGCGCACCCTCTCGCGCGCCTCCGACACCGCCTTGTCGGGCAGCCCCACGACCGAAAACGCCGCGACGCCCGAGGAAATGGCGCATTGCACCTCGACCAGCCGGGCCTCGACCCCTTCGAATGCAACGGTGAATGCGACGGCGCTCATGACCTCTCCCGGAATGGTTAACCTGTCCCTCAGACTGGTTTAGTATTCGTTAACAGGATGCGCGAACCCGGCGC
>CAMFIX010000332.1 GCA_945952425.1 uncultured Pseudorhodobacter sp.
CGACCGGCTGTATGGGGGGGCTGGAAACGACCGGCTTCGGGGCGGCGCCGACAGCGACCGGGTGGACGGCGGCGACGGCAACGACTGGGCCTCGGGCGGGGCGGGCAACGACACGCTTTACGGCGGGGCGGGCGACGACACGGCCTATGGCGGGGCGGGCGACGACCAGGTCTCGGGCGGGACGGGCAACGACCTGATCTTCGGGGGCGACGGCAACGACACGCTCTTGGGCGGGCCGGGGGACGACACGCTGGACGGCGGGGCGGGCGACGACCGGATCGAGACGGGCGACGGCGGCGGCTTTGCCGTCGGAGGGGCGGGCAACGACACGCTGATCGGCGGCACGCAAAACGACCTTCTGATCGGCGGGACGGGCGACGACCTGATCGAGAAAGGCGAGGCTGGCGACCCGCTGCGGGGGGGGGCGGGGAGGGATTCGCTTTAGGGGGAGGCGGGCAAGGACAGCCTGCGGGGGGGGGGGGGGGGCGACGCGCTTTCGGGCGGGGCGGGCTCTGACACGCTGGACGGCGGGGACGGCGCCGACACGCTGTCGGGCGGGGCGGGCAACGACACGCTGGACGGCGGCACCGGCGCCGATCTGCTTTATGCCGGGGCGGGGGACGACCTCGTGCAGGGCGGCATGGGCTCGGACACTTTGGCCCTGGGCGAGGATTTCGGCAACGACACGCTGATCGGCGGCGAGGATGCAGATGGCCAGGACCGCGACCTGCTGCAGATCGACAGCACGGCCAATCTGACAATCGTCTTCACCGGCGACGAATCCGGCACGCTGACGGGCGATGGCCCGGGGCAGGGCACGGCCGTCTTCAGCCAGATCGAGCAGCTGCAGACCGGCGCGGGCAACGATGTGATCGACGGGGGCGCCGCGCAGGCGGGGCTCAGTCTCGACGCCGGGGCGGGCGACGACACGGTGACGGGGGGCGCGGGCGCCGACACGGTCTCGGGCGGGGCGGGGCACGACAGCCTCTCGGGCGGCGATGGGGCCGACAGCCTGGACGGTGGGGCGGGCAACGATGTGCTGCACGGCGATGCCGGCAACGACACGCTTTCGGGCGGCGAGGGCAACGACATCCTGCGCGGCGGTCTCGGCAACGACCAGCTGACCGGCGGCAGCGGCCGCGACGAATTCGAGCTGGTCTTCCACGGCGGCACCGATACGGTCACCGATTTCGACGTGACGCGGGTGAACGGCCAGACCACCGACCGGCTGGACACCTCCGACCTGCGCAACCCCGATGGGACCATCGTGCGGGTCAACAATGTGCTCGTCACCGATGACGGCCATGGCAATGCGGTGCTGACCTTCCCGGGCGGCGAAAGCGTGGTGCTGCAGGGCGTCTCTCCGCAAGAGGCCAGCCAGCCCGGTATGCTGCATGCCATGGGCATCCCCTGTTTCGCCGCGGGCACCCGGATCGCGGTGCCGGGCGGCTGGGCCGCGGTCGAAAGCCTGCGGCCCGGCGATCTCGTGCAGACCGAGGCGGGGCCGCTGCCCATCCTCTGGCACGGAGAGCGGCATCTCGGCCCCGAAGACCTGGCCCTGCGCCCCGACCTGCGGCCGATCCGGCTGCGCGCCGGCCGTTTCGGGCTGAAGCGCGACCTGGTGCTCTCGCCGCAGCACGGGGTGGCGGTGGAGGGCGCGCTGATCCGGGCGCGGCACCTTCTGGGCCTGAAGGGCGTGCGCGTCGCGCGGGGGATGCGGGGGGTCTGCTATCACCACCTGCTGTTGCCGCGCCATGCGATCCTGTCGGCCGAGGGGGCGCGGGTGGAAAGCTTTTATCCCGGGCCCGAGGCGCTGCGCTGTCTGTCGCAGGCCGACTGGCTGCGGCTGGCCCCGCATCTGCCGGGCTACGGGCCGCGCTGCCTGCCGCTGGTGTCGGCGAAAGAGGCGCGGGCGCGCCTGGGCGTTTCCGCCTGACGCGCCCGGGGGGTTTTCAGCGTTTGTACTTGGCGTCGATCTCGTTCATCGCGCCGACATTCCCCGCCGATTTGCCCGCCTTGTCGAAGTTCAGCGTCTCGCGCAGCCAGGCCTCGGCCACGGCCTTGGCGAGTTCTGGCCCGATGACGCGGGCGCCCATGGTGATGATCTGGGCGTCGTTCGACAGGGCCGCACGCTCGGCCGAATAGGTGTCATGGGTCAAGGCGGCGCGGATGCCCGGCACCTTGTTGGCGCTGATGCAAACCCCGATCCCCGTGCCGCAGACCAGGATGGCGCGGTCATATTCGCCCTTCAGCACGCCATTGGCCACCCGCTCGGACAGGTTGGCATAGAAGGGATCGGCCTGCCCCTCAACGCGCGAGATTTCAAACACCTCGTGCTTGGCCTTCAGGTGATCGGCCAGGATCTTGGCCAGCCCCTCGCCCGCGCTGTCGCCTGCAATTGCCAGTTTCATGTTCAGTCCTTTCCAAGTTGCGCCGAGACGCGGGCCAGGATGTCGAGATAGCCCGCGACATCCCAGGCCGAGCGCCCGATGAAGAGCCCGTCCACATGCGGGCAAGAGATGAGTTCGGCCGCATTGCCCGGATTGACCGAGCCGCCGTAAAGGCAGGGGATCTTGCGGCCCATGACCTTTGTCGCCACGGCGATGATCTCGGCCTGGCGGGCGTCGGCGTAATCGGCGGTCGCGGGGATGCCGTTCACGCCGATGGCCCAGACCGGCTCGTAGGCCAAGAGGACCGGGGCTGTCGTCCCGGCCACAGGCTCCAGCGCGGCGCGGACCTGGGTCTCCAGCACCTCGGCCGCGCGGCCCGCCTGGCGTTCCTCCAGCGTTTCACCTATGCAGATCAGCGGGATCAGCCCGTGGCGCACCGCCGCGGCGGTCTTCAGGCCGACGGTTCGGTCGGTCTCGCCGAAATGCTCGCGGCGTTCGGAATGGCCCAGCTCGACGATGTCCAGCCCGCAGTCCTTCAGCATCGGGGCCGAGACCTCGCCCGTCCAGGCGCCCGCGTCCTCCCAATGCATGTTCTGCGCGCCGACCTTGACCGAGGTCGCGGCCAGCATCGCCTTGACCTCGCGCAGGGCGGTGAAGGGCGGGATGATGAAACGTTGCAGCCGCCTGTCGCGGGCGGCCTCCGAGGCGATCAGCCCTTCGGCGAAGGCGCGCGCCTCGGCCAGGGTCTTGTTCATCTTCCAGCTGGTTCCGATCCAGAACATCTTATTTTCCTGCAAGGGTCAGGCGAAGGCCCGCGCGCTCGATGGCGGCGGTCTCTTCGGGTTGGGGTTGGGCATCGGTGATGATGCGGTCAAAGGCGGCGAGGTCGCCCAGGTGATGCAGCGCCGTCCGGCCAAAGCGGGTGTGGTTGACCAGAAGGCAGCTGCGCGTCGCCGCCCGCATCATGGCGCGCTTCGACCGCACCACCGCGTCATCCATGTGCCAGGCCGCCATGCCCTGCACCGCCGGGGCCGAGATGAAGGCCAGGTCCGCCTTCAGCCGCCCCAAAGCCTCTTCGGTCAGCATCCCGAAGAAGGCATTGTATTTGGCCGAATAGACCCCGCCGAGCGCGATCAGCGTGATGCCGGGCTCGCTTTGCAGCGCGTCGATCACGGCGGCATTGTTGGTGATGACCGTCAGGGGCCGCTTTTCGACCAGCCGCGCGCCCAGATGCGCCGCCATCGAGCCATCGTTGACCAGCACCGTCATCCCCGGCTCGACCATCTGAAGCGCGGCGGTGGCCATGCTGTCCTTGGCGGCCAGATCCTGCCGCGCCCGCAGGCGGAAGTCGCTTTCGAACTGCGTCCCGGCCTCGATCGTCGCCCCGCCGCGCACCTTGCGCAAGACGCCCGCCGCCTCCAGCTCGTCGAGGTCGCGGTGGATCGTCATCTTCGAGACGCCAAAGCGCAAGGCCAGGTCGTCCAGATCGACCGCCCTTTGGTCGATCAGCAGGTCCAGAATCGCCTGATGCCGGTCTTCGCGCTTCATCTCATCCTCTTTGTGATTTTGTTTATCAGGAATGTTACTTTTCGGCAATGGTAACATTGTCCGTGTGACATTCCACGGACGGAGGTTCACCCCGCAGGGATCAGAAGCGCGCGGGCCGTGGCCTCGTCGGTGACAAGGCCCATGACCCGCGCGCTTTCCAGAACGGCCCGGATGGCGGGGGCCTTGGCCACCCCGCCCGCGATGGCCACGATATGCGACTGCCGGGCAGGGTCCAGCGCCGTGCCCAAAGTGCGTTGCGTCAGCGAGGTCGTCAGCACATGGCCGCGCTCGTCGAAGAAATGGCCAAGCATCTCGGCCACGCCCCCTTCGGCCCGGATCGCGGCGATCTCGCCCGCCTCGATCATGCCC
>CAMFIX010000333.1 GCA_945952425.1 uncultured Pseudorhodobacter sp.
GCCGGCTTGAAACGTCAATGACGGGGTGGCGGCGGTGGTGATCGGGGCGAACGATTACGCCGGCGCCTGGGCGGTGGATGGCGATGGGGCGCCGATGCTGCCGGTGGGGCGGGGCGCGGCGGGGGATGACCAGCGCGAATATGCCTATCGCTTCGGGATCAACCTGATCATGCATGTGCTGACCGGGAATTATAAGTCGGACCAGGTCCATGTGCCGGCCCTGCTGGAAAGGCTCGGCAAATGAGCGAGGTGGTCTTTCAACCCCTGGTCGCCGCGCCTTTCCTGATCGCCTTGGCGGTGGCCGCCGCGGTGCTTTTGGCGCTGGCCGTCTGGCGGCGGCTGGCGGGCTGGGCGGTTCGGGCGCTGGCCTTGGGCTTTCTGCTGGTGGCGCTTTGCAACCCTCTGCTGCAGGACGAGGCGCGCAAGCCCCTGACCGATATCGTCATCCTCGTCGTGGATGACAGCGCGAGCCAGGGCCTGTCGGACCGCCCCTTCCAAACCGCCCAGGCGGTCGAGTCGATCAAGGCCAAGGTCAAGGGTCTGCCGAATACGGAACTGCGCGTCGTGCATGTGACCGACGGCAAGGACAATGCGGGCACTTTGGCCATGACCGCTTTGGCCCAGGCCGTGGCGGCCGAGCCGCAGGCGCGGCTGGCGGGGGCGATCCTGGTGACCGATGGGCAGGTCCATGACCTGCAGGCCACCCCCAGCCTGCCCGCGCCCCTGCAGGTGCTGCTGACCGGCCACAAGGCCGATTGGGACCGCCGGTTGCAGATCACCAATGCCCCGGCCTTTGCCATCATGGGCGAAAAGACCGTCCTGAAGTTCCGCATCGACGACCAGGGGGCAGCTCCGCCGGCCTCGACCGTCGATGTGACGATCGCGCTGGACGCCGATGCGCCCTCGACCTTCTCGGTGCCGGTGGGGCAAGACCTGGAGCTGCCGATCCAGCTGCCCCATGCCGGGATCAACGTGCTGCAGCTGTCGGTGCCGCCCGTGGCGGGCGAGCTGACCGACCGCAACAATGCCGCGGTGGTGCAGATCAACGGCGTGCGCGACCGGCTGCGGGTACTGCTGGTGAGTGGCGAGCCGAACCCCGGCGAAAGGGTGTGGCGCAACCTGCTGAAGTCGGACCCGCAGGTGGATTTGGTGCATTTCACCATTCTGCGCCCGCCCGAAAAGCAGGACGGCGTGCCGGTCAGCGAGCTGTCGCTGATCGCCTTCCCGACCAAGGAACTTTTCGTCGACAAGATCAAGGATTTCGACCTGATCATCTTCGACCGCTATGCGATGCGGGGCATTCTGCCGCTGAGCTATCTGCAGAACGTGGTCGATTACGTGAACGAGGGCGGCACGGTGCTGGTTGCCGCGGGGCCGGAGTTCGGGACGGTGGACAGCCTCTGGCGGTCTCCGCTGGCGCAGATATTGCCGGTGGAGCCGACGAGCCGGATGATCGAAGAGGGCTTCCGGCCGGAGGTCACCGACCTTGGCCGCCGCCATCCGGTGACCGAGGGGCTGGAGGCTTTGGCGCCCAAGGGCGGCTGGGGCCGATGGTTCCGGCTGGTCGAGGTCAACCAGATCGCCGGTCAGGCGCTGATGTCGGGGCCGGAGGGGAAACCCCTGTTGGTCTTGAACCGGGTCGGCAAGGGGCGGGTGGCGGTTCTGGCCAGTGACCAAAGCTGGCTGTGGGGCAAGGGGTTCGAGGGCGGCGGGCCGCAGCTGGAGCTTTTGCGCCGTCTGGGCCACTGGATGCTGAAACAGCCCGAGCTGGAGGAAGAGAACCTCTCGGCCAGCGTGACGGGCCAGGCGATGACGATCACGCGGCGGACGGTGCTGGATGCGTCGCCTCCGCCGGTGACGGTGACCCTGCCCGATGGCACCGTCGAGACCGTGCCGCTGGAGCAGAAATCGCCCGGGGATTTCGAGACCCTGTGGCCCGCGCCGCAACTGGGGCTGTATCGGCTGCAGCAAGGTGACCTCGCGCGGGTGGTGGCGGTGGGCCCCTCGGCGCCGAAGGAGTTCGAAGAGACGATTGCCACGGGCGACAAGCTGGCGCCGGTGGTGACGCCGACGCAAGGCGGGGTGATGCGGCTGGAAGGCGGCATCCCGGATATAAGGTTGGTGAACGAGGGCAGGCCCGCCGCGGGTCGCGGCTGGATCGGCATCACGCCGCGCGGGGCCTATGAGGCCGGGGAAATCTCGGTCGCGCCGATCTTGCCGGCCTGGTTGTGGTTGATGCTGGCGGCTCTGTCGGCGGTGGCGGCCTGGCTGGTCGAGGGGCGACGGCGGTAGGGCTCTGCCGACTTATGGGCTGCGCCTGGGCGTCGGGCCTGAGCCCTGCCGACTGCGGCCTTGACGCGGCGGCGGTGGCCTCTAGCTGGGGGCCATGGAACAGGCGCGGCTTATCGTGGTTTTCGGCGACCAGCTCTCGGACGAGCTGGCGAGCCTGCGGGGCGCGGACCCTGGGCGCGACGTGGTGATGATGGCCGAGGTGGCGGCCGAGGCGACTCCGGTGCCGCATCACCCGCAGAAGATCGCTCTGGTCTTTGCCGCAATGCGCAAGTTTGCCGCCCGGCTGCGCGGGCGGGGGTTTCGGGTGCTGTATACAAGGCTGGACGACCCGGAGAATGCTGGAAGTCTGCCCGGAGAGGTCTTGCGCCGGATGGCCGAGACCGGCCTGACGCCCCGCGCCGTGTTGCCGGGGGATTGGCGGCTGCGCGCGGCGATGGAGGCTCTGCCGACTGAATGGTTGGAGGATGACCGCTTCCTCTGTCGCCCCGCCGACTTTGCCGCCTGGGCGGGGGGCCGGCGCGCGTTGCGGATGGAGTGGTTTTACCGCGACATGCGGCGCCGGACGGGGCTGTTGATGGAGGGCGACCAGCCCTGCGGCGGTCAGTGGAATTTCGACCATGACAACCGGCAGGCGGCAAAGCGGGACATGTTCCGCGCCTCTCCGCTGCGGTTCGCCCCGGATGCCGAGGTCGAGGAGGTGCTGGCCCTGGTCGAGGCGCGGTTTCCCGGCCATTTCGGACGGCTGCGCCCCTTCGGCTGGCCGGTAACGCGGGAACAGGCGCTGGAGGCCATGGCGCATTTCATGGCTCAGAGCCTGCCGCGGTTCGGTCCCGAGCAGGATGCGATGCTGGCGGGGGAGCCCTGGCTGAGCCATGCGGGCCTTTCGGCGGCGATCAACCTGGGGCTCTTGTCGCCCTTGGAGGTCTGCCGCGCGGCCGAGGCTGAATATCGCGCGGGCAGGGTGGGCATCGCCTCGGCGGAAGGGTTCATCCGGCAGATCCTGGGCTGGCGGGAATATGTGCGGGGGATCTGGGCCTGGAAGGGGCCGGAGTATCTGGCCAGCAACGCTCTCGGCCATGACGCGCCCCTGCCGGCGGTCTATTGGGGCGGCGAGACGAAGATGCGCTGCATGGCGCAGGCGGTGGGCCAGACCCGCGACCTGGCCTATGCCCATCACATCCAGCGGCTGATGGTGACGGGGAATTTCGCGCTTCTGGCGGGGGTGGAGCCGGGCCGGGTGCATGAATGGTATCTGGCGGTCTATATCGACGCCTTCGAATGGGTCGAGGTGCCGAACACGCTGGGGATGAGCCAGTTCGCCGATGGGGGGCTCTTGGGGTCGAAGCCCTATGTCGCCTCGGGGGCCTATATCGACCGGATGTCGGATTACTGCGGGGGGTGTAGCTACAAGGTGAAGGAGAAGGTGGGCGATACGGCCTGCCCCTTCAACCTGCTGTATTGGGAGTTCCTGGATCGCCACCACGAGAGGTTCCAGGGCAATCCCCGCATGGCGCAGATGTATCGGACCTGGGAGAAGATGAATGAGGCCCACCGCGCGCGGGTGCTGGCGGAGGGGCGGGCGCTGAGGACGCGCATTGCGGCGGGCGGGGTCGTTTGAGAGCTGGCCCCGGGGGTTTCACACCCCCGGACCCCCGTGGGATATTTATGGACCAATGAAATGGGGGCGTCAGAGGGTGAGGCGGGCGGTCACAGCCGCTCCAGCATCACCTGCCGGGAGTGGCTGGCGAATTCGCGGCGGAGCATGACGCCTGCGGTCAGGAGGGCGGCCAGGATCAGGGTCTTGGGGCCGATCAGCCAGGCGAGCGCGGCCAAGGCGAAATAGACCCCGTTCAGGCCGCGGTTGAAGCTGCGGGCGGCGGTGATGATGATCTCGGCTGCCTGGCGGGCGCGGGGCAGGGCCTGGGGGTGGCCGGGGTCGTTCGGCACCGCGGCCATCATGATAGTGTCCCACGGCGTGGTGTAGGAGCGCCGACCCTCGGAGAGGTCAGGGCTT
>CAMFIX010000334.1 GCA_945952425.1 uncultured Pseudorhodobacter sp.
CTTCAGAACCTGCTGGTAGTAGGAAGACACCCCCATCAGATCCATGCCGTTGTTGATCGTCGCGATGATCAGCGCGCCAAAGAGCGTGCCGACCAGGGAGCCCCGGCCGCCCGACAGGCTGGTGCCGCCGATGACCACCGCCGCGATGGCATCCAGCTCGTAGCCGATGCCGGCCTGGGGCAGGGCCGCCGTGGTGCGGGCGGTCAGCAAAAGCCCCGCCAGACCCGCCATCAGCCCCGAAATCGCATAGGTCGCCGTGATGACCGTGCGGGTGGAAATCCCGCTGGTCCGCGCTGCCTTCTCGTTGCCGCCCACGGCATAGACGTAGCGGCCGAAGGTCGTGTAGTTCAGCACCGCCCACGACACGGCAAAGACCGCCAGAAGGATGATGATGGGCGCCGGGATATGGCCGAGGTAGCCGGTGCCCATCCACTTGAACTCTTCGGTCAGGTTGGCGGTCGGCTGGCCGTCAGAATAGATCAGCGTCAGACCCCGGGCGACCGAGAGCATCCCCAGCGAGGCCACGAAAGGCGGCACTTTCAGCAGCGTGACCAACAGACCGTTGGCCGAGCCCAGCACCGTCCCGACGGCGAGGCCTGCCAGAATGCCCACCCCCGCCCACTGCGGGTTGCCATCCGTGGTGACCAGGTGCCCCGCCACCATCCCCGCCAGCGCCATGACCGAGCCGACCGACAGGTCGATCCCCTTGGTCAGGATCACGAAGGTCACCCCGATGGCCAGGATCCCGTTGATCGAGGACTGGCGCACGATGTTCAGCCAGTTCAGCCAGGTCATGAAATAGGGCGTCGTCAGCGCGAAGAAGACGGCGATCACCAGGAAGACCAGGATGATGCTGGCCGATTTCAGGGTCTTGCCGAAGCCGCCTGTCGGCGCGAGTGCTGTGGTCATGTTCTCTCTCCTCCCCCGTGCCCGCCGTCAGCTGGCCAGGTCCATAAGCATTTGCTGGGTTGCGCCATGGCCATCGACGATCCGGTCGAGCTGCCCCTTGCGGAAGACGGCGATGCGGTCGGAGACCTGCAGGATCTCGGGCGCCTCGGACGAGACGACCAGCACCGCGTTCCCCTTGGCCGCGAAGTCGCGCAGGAAGGCGTAGATCTCCTGCTTGGACCCTTCGTCGATGCCCCGCGTCGGCTCGTCGCAGATCAGAAGGCGCGGATCGGTCAGCAGGCAGCGGGCGAAGACGACCTTCTGCTGGTTGCCGCCGCTGAGGCTTTCGACCGCGATCTCGGGCGAGGCCGCCTTGATGCGCTGCGAGGCGATCATGCCCTGCACCGCCTGCGCCTCGGCTTTGCGGCGCAGAACCCCGCCAAGCGCCAGAAGCGACAGCGAAGACAAAGTGATGTTGTGCGCGATGGACGAAGTCAGGACGAGGCCGCTTTCCTTGCGGTCCTCGGTCACCATCGAGATGCCGCGCCGGATCGACTCCTTCGGGTTGCCCGGCGGCAGGGCCTTGCCGTCAAGGTGGACCTCGCCCGAGGTCGGCGCATGGATGCCGAAGACCGTCTCCAGGAACTCGGTCCGGCCCGAGCCCAGAAGGCCGTAGATGCCGAAGACCTCGCCCGCCGCGACCTGAAGGCTGATGTCGCGGAAAAGGCCCTGCCGCGACAGGCCCTGCACCGACAGAAGCACCGGGGCGCCTTCGACAGCGCGGGTCTTCTCGATCACCTTGACCTCGCGGCCGACGATCTGTGTCACCAGGTGCTTGCGGTCGATGTCGGCGATGCGCCCGGTCTCTATGAAGCGGCCGTCGCGGAAGACGGTGTAGGTGTCGGCGATCTCGAAGATCTCGGTCAGCTTGTGCGAGACATAGACGATGGCCGAGCCCCGCGCCGTCACCTTGCGCAAAGCGTTGAAAAGAACATGGACCTCGTGTTCGCCGATGGCCGAGGTGGGCTCGTCCATGATGACGATCTCGGCGTTATAGCTCAGCGCCTTGGCGATCTCGACCATCTGGATCTGGGCGAGCGAGAGGTCGTCCATCCGGGCACCCGCGTCGATCTCGAAGCCGAGGTCGTTCAGAAGGGCTTGGGCGTCGCGGCGCATCTGCGGGAAGTCGACGATGAGGCCGAGGTGACGGGGCTCGCGGCCGAGGTAGAGGTTCTCGGCGACCGTCATGTCGCGGACGGGCGAAAGCTCTTGTGTGATGATGGCGATGCCGTGGCGGAGCGCATCGGCGGCGCTGCGGAAGTCGACCTCCTGGCCCTTGATGCGGACCGACCCCGCGTCGCGGCGCAAAAGCCCCATGACGATGTTGAGAAAGGTCGACTTCCCCGCCCCGTTGCCACCGCAAAGCGCATGGACCGTGCCCCGCGTCAGGGTCAGCTGGCCATTGGTCAGGGCCGGGACGCCGTGGAAGGCCTTGGCGATGCCCGAGGCCTGCAGGAGGATATTGTCTTCAGCCATGGACGGCCCCCTCCATAGATATGAGGTTGGAAGTATGATCTTGTAGTGCAGACTGAGGGATCACAGCAGGATCTCCCGCGCTTCCGCCGGGGTGGCGGGGGTGCGGCCCTCGGCCTTGGCCAGGCGGACGGCTTCGCGGACGAGCGTCGCGTTGTCGGGCAGGCCAAGCTCGGGGTAGGGATAGTCGCCGATCCCGATGGCGAAGTTTCCGCCGCGCCGGGCGATCTCCGGCACCAGCTTCAGGAGGTTGCCGCCCAGGCAATTGACCGTCCAGTGGATCTTGCGGTCCTGGGGCAAGAAGGCGAGGTGCGCCTCCAGCCCCGCCACGGTCGGCGGGTGGCCGGTGATATAGCGGCCATCGGTCAGGTGAAAGAGCATGTAGCCCGGCGCGTCGATCAGCCCGGCCTCCATCAGCGCCAGCGCCCGGCGGGTGAAGCCCACCGACCAGCTGACCATCTTCGGCTTGACCCCCACTTCGCGCAGGGTGCGCGCATAGTGGATCAGCGAGGCGGTCGAGTTCTGGTAAATCCGCTCGGCCTGGCCGAAGCTGCGGGTGGCGGCGTCCCAGTCCTCGAGGTTGGCCGAGCCGGTGTCGATCGGCGCGATCTCGGGGCGTGTGGCGGGGTCGCGGGCGAGGGCGGCGACCGTGTCGATCCGCCGCTCGGCCGCCACGTCGTTGGCGATGAAGCCAAGCGTCGGCAGGACCAGGAGGTCGGTCTCGGCCCTCACGCGGCGGATGATCTCGGCATTGGTCTCGACGGAGGTATCGGCCCCGCCGTCGGGGGTCCGGCCGTGGAAATGCAGGATGGCGGCGCCCGCCTCTTGCACGCCGACGGCGGTGCGGACGATCTCGTCCACCGTGTAGGGGATGTTCGGGTTCGCGGATTTCAGCGCGTATTCGTTGATCCGCGCCTCGATGATGATCTTGTCCATGCTTACCCTTCCGTCCCCGCGCGCGCCCGCAGGAAATAGTCGTCCCCGCCGACCTGGCCGCCTTTCAGCATCACTTCAAGCCCATCCACCGCCGCATTGCCCGGGGCCGAGAGGCGGCAGACATGGCTGTTCTGCGCGACGTCGAAGACCGCGATCTCCAGCGCCTTGGCACCGCTGTGACGCACGGCATAGCTGGAGCTGTCGCCCCCCGCCAGCACGACCCGGGGCAGGGCAAGGGCCGAGCGCATCCGCCGCATCGTCTCGGCATAGACGGCGCCCAGGCGTTCGGCCGGAACCTCTTCGGGGGCGGCGCGGCCGTCCATCCCCTTGGCGGTGTAGACCACGGCCGAGCGCCCCGCGCCCATGGCCTCGGTCAGGCCCGCGACCAGCCGATCCACCGCATTCATCGCCTTGCGATCCGTCGCCAGGCTGGCGGGATCAAGGTGGAGCGCGGCCCAGCCCGCGGCCTCTGCCACCTCGATCTGCCGCCCGTTCTGCAGGGCGCAACTGCCCGAAAGGACCAGAAGCTGCCCGACCTCCGGGATCTTCGTACGGACCTGCGCCCCGGCGATCAGCCCCTCCCGCGCCCAAAGCGCGCCGAGGTGCTGCGCCAGGCCCTGCGCCGCCAAGGCAAAGAGCGGGCTTTGCCGCGAGAGGTTCCACAGCGCCGCGACGCCCGCCGCGACATCGGCATTCACCACGCCGTCAAGGATGGTCCCCTTGCCCTCGGCGAAGATGCCCGCGAGGCGCCCGGACAGGTCCGGCGCATGCAGGTGCGGGACGAAGACATTCTCGAGGCCCATCGCGGTCTGCCCCGCGAGGTGGCGCTTGAGGTCGGCCTCGGTCATCGGCGTCCGGGGATGGGTGCTCATGCTGGGATGGCGGTCGAGGCGGGCGACATCGCTGCCGAAGCGGGCGAAATGGTTGCCGAAGCAGGTATAC
>CAMFIX010000335.1 GCA_945952425.1 uncultured Pseudorhodobacter sp.
CATCACCTTCGCGCCCTATTCCGAGGAGACCATCGCCCTGGCCGCCGATGCCGCCGCCCGCGGCCTGTCGGTCGTGGCGCTGACCGACCGGATGACCTCGCCCCTGGTGCGGCATGCCACCGCCATCTTGACCGTGCCGGAGGTGGATTTCGGGGCGTTTCGGTCGCTGTCGGCAACGATTGCCATGGCGATCGCGCTGGCGGTGGCGGTGGGGACGGTGCGCGGCGGGGCGTGAGGGCGGGGGGCGGCAGCCCCCCGGACCCCCTGCTTCAAGGGGAGCACGCTCCCCTTGAAAATCCCCGTGGATATTTTGAGACCGATGAAATCGAAGGCCTGATTTGGAAAGGGGCTTTCATTTTTGAGCGTGGTGGAATATTTATTCCATGAAGGCCGGGCGAATCCCGGGCGCGCGGGAGGAAGCATGAAGAACCTGGATGTCATCACCATCGGGCGCTCGTCCGTCGACCTTTACGGCGCGCAGATCGGCGGGCGGCTGGAGGATATGGGGTCTTTCCAGAAGTATATCGGCGGCTCGCCCACCAATATAGCGGCAGGGACGGCGCGGCTGGGGCTGAAGTCGGCGCTGATCACAAGGGTCGGCAATGAGCATATGGGGCGCTTCATCCGCGAAGAGCTGGCGAAGGAAGGGGTCGATGTCCGCGGCGTCAAGACCGACCCGGAGCGGCTGACGGCCCTTGTGCTGCTGGGCATCCGCGACGAGAGCCAGTTTCCCCTGATCTTCTACCGCGAGAACTGCGCCGACATGGCTTTGTGCGAAGACGACATCGACAAGGGCTTCATCGGTGAGGCGCGGGCCGTGGTGGCGACGGGGACGCATCTGTCCCATCCGCGCACCGAAGCCGCAGTGCTGAAGGCTTTGCGTCTGGCCAAGGCGCATGGCGCCCAGACGGCGCTGGACATCGACTACCGCCCGAACCTTTGGGGGCTGGCGGGGCATGGCGACGGGGAAAGCCGCTTCATCGAATCCGCCGCGGTGACGGCGAAGCTGCAAGGCACGCTGCACCTCTTCGACCTGATCGTCGGCACCGAGGAAGAGTTCCACATCGCGGGGGGCAGCACGGACACGATTGCGGCGCTGCGGGCGGTCAGGGCGGTCTCCGCCGCCACTCTGGTCTGCAAGCGGGGGCCGATGGGGGCGGTGGCCTTCACGGGCGCGATCCCCGACAGCCTTGACGAGGGGCAGTCCGGCCCCGGCTTTCCCATCGAGGTCTTCAACGTGCTGGGCGCGGGCGATGGCTTTATGTCGGGCCTTCTGAAGGGCTGGCTCGACGGCGAGCCCTGGCCGGTCGCGCTGAAATATGCCAATGCCTGCGGGGCCTTTGCCGTCAGCCGCCACGGCTGCACGCCCGCCTATCCCTCGTGGGAGGAGTTGCAGTTCTTCCTGAAACGCGGCGTGGTGACCCCGGCGCTGCGCAAGGATGCGGCGCTGGAGCAGGTGCATTGGGCGACCAACCGGCACAAGGATTGGTCGACGATGCGCGTCTTCGCCTTCGACCACCGGATGCAGCTGGAGGCGATGGAGGGCGCCACGCCCGCGAAGATCGGCGCCTTCAAGGAGCTGTGCCTTAGGGCCGCGCTTCAGGTCAGCGCGGGTCGGGCGGGCTATGGCATCCTCTGCGACAATCGCCTCGGCAAGCATGCCCTGCATGCGGCGGCAGGCACCGGGCTCTGGATCGGGCGGCCCGTGGAATGGCCGGGCTCTCGGCCCTTGACCCTGGAGCCGGAACTGGGCCCCGACTTCGGCGGCCTTCAGGAATGGCCTTTGGAGCATGTCTGCAAGGTCTTGTGTTTCTATCACCCCGACGACACGCCCGAGATGAAGGCCGAACAAGAGGCCACGGTGGTCAGGCTCTTCCACGCCTGCCGCCGCAACCGGCTGGAGATGCTTCTGGAGATCATCCCCTCCAAGGTCGGGCCGGTGGATGACCAGACCTCGGCGACCATCATCCAGCGCTTTTACGACCTCGGCGTCTTCCCCGACTGGTGGAAGCTGGAGCCCTTTGCGACGGATGCCGCCTATGAGGCCGCCTGCGCCGCGATCACCCGCAACGACCCTTATGTGCGGGGCGTGGTGGTCCTGGGGCTGGATGCGCCGGAGGATCAGCTCAAGGCCTCCCTCGCGCTGGCCGCCAAGCACCCGCTGGTCAAGGGCTTTGCCGTCGGCCGCACGATCTTTGGCGAGGCGGCGCGGGGCTGGCTGAGGGGCGCCTTGTCGGACGATCAGGCCGTGGCCATGATGGTGAAGAATTACAGCAGCCTCTGCGGCATCTGGGATGCGGTCAGGGGCTAAGGGGGGAATGATGGGAACGATCCGTTTGACGGCGGCGCAGGCCATGATGAAATGGCTCTCGGTGCAGATGACCGAAGAGGGCGAACGCTTCATCGAGGGCGTCTGGGCGATCTTCGGCCATGGCAATGTGGCGGGGATCGGCGAGGCTCTGCATGGGGTCAAGGATACGCTGCCGACCTGGCGCGGCCATAACGAGCAGACCATGGCCCATGCCGCCATCGCCTATGCCAAGACGATGAAGCGGCGCCGCGCGATGGCGGTCACGACCTCGATCGGGCCGGGGGCGACGAATGTGGTCACCGCCGCCGCGCTGGCCCATGTGAACCGGCTGCCCCTGCTGATCATCCCGGGCGATGTCTTTGCCAACCGTGCGCCCGACCCGGTCTTGCAGCAGATCGAGGATTTCGACGACGCCACCGTCAGCGCCAACGACTGCTTCCGCCCCGTGGTGCGCTATTTCGACCGGATCTCGCGGCCGGAACACCTGTTGACGGCGCTGCCGAGGGCGATGCGGGTGATGACGGACCCGGCCAATTGCGGCCCCGTCTGCCTGGCCTTCTGCCAGGACACGCAAGCGGAGGCCTATGACTATCCGGTCGAGTTCTTCACGCCGAAAGTCTGGCACATCCGCCGCCCCGAGCCCGATGCGCGCGAGCTGGCCGAGGCGGTGGCGGCGATCAAGGCCGCGAAAAAGCCCCTGATCGTGACGGGCGGCGGGGTGATCTATTCGGGGGCCGAGGCGACGCTGGCGGCCTTTGCCCGCAAGCACAACATCCCGATGGTCGAGACCCAGGCCGGCAAGGGGGCCGTCGACTGGGAAGAGAAGCTGCACTTCGGCTCTCCGGGCGTCACCGGGACGGGCTGCGGCAACCAGCTGGCGGCCGAGGCCGATCTGGTGATCGGCGTGGGCACGCGGTTCCAGGATTTCACGACCGGCAGCTGGACGGTGTTTTCCAAGCCGGGCCGCAAGATCCTGTCGATCAACATCCACGGCTATGACGCGGGCAAGCGGGGGGCGCAGGCCTTGGTGAGCGACGCCAAGGTGGCGCTGGAGAAGATCAGCGCGGCCCTCGGCGGCACCCGCTTTGCCGACCCGGATTTCGCGGCGCGCGAGGCCTGGGTTGCCACGACCGATGGGCTCTTCGCCGCGCCCAAGGGGAATGAACTCCCGACCGACGCCCAGGTGATCGGGGCGGTGCAGCGGAATACGGGGAAAGATTCGGTCGTCATGTGTGCGGCGGGGACGATGCCGGGCGCCTTGCATGTGCTGTGGCGGGCGGCGCAGGGCGGCTATCACATGGAATACGGCTACAGCTGCATGGGCTATGAGGTCGCGGGTGCCATGGGGATCAAGATGGCGGCGCCCGGGAAACATGTGGTCTGCATGGTGGGGGATGGCTCCTACATGATGGCCAACAGCGAATTGGCGACGGCGGTGATGATGGGCATTCCCTTCACCGTCGTGCTGACCGACAACCGCGGCTATGGCTGCATCAACCGGCTGCAGAAGGCCACCGGCGGGGCGGGGTTCAACAACCTTCTGGACGACAGCTATCACGTCAACCCGGCCCATATCGACTTCGCAGCCCATGCAGGCGCAATGGGGGCCCATGTGGTGAAGGTGGCCGACATCGCGGGGCTGGAGGCCGAGATGGTCCGCGCCAAGGCCGCCACGATCCCGACCGTCATCCTGATCGAGACCGATCCGATGCCGGGCACCGGCGCGGGCGGCACCTGGTGGGATGTCGCGGTGCCCGAGGTCTCGGATCGGGCCGAGGTGCGGGCGGCGCGGGAAGGTTATGAGGCGGCGGTCAAGCGGCAGGTTCTGCTGAACTGACGGGACTGGAGGGGTTTCACACCCCTCCAGACCTCCCCGTGGGATATTTATGGACCAATGAAATCAGGGGCGGCCGGAATGGTCGAGCTTTTGCGGAAGCCTTCGGGCGTGCGGGGCAAGGTGCAT
>CAMFIX010000336.1 GCA_945952425.1 uncultured Pseudorhodobacter sp.
GTTCTTGGCAGAGCCGAATTGCGCCAGCGGATCGACGGTCTGGATCATCGGGGCGAAGAAGGCGGTGAAGACCCAGAACATCACGATGGCAAAGCCCACCATGCCGACGGGGCTGTCGAACAGCTTGCCGTAAAGCCCGAGCCGCCGCTTGTAGTGGATCGACAGCGCGAAAGTGACGATCAGCGCGACCCAGACGGGCCAGAACTGCTTGGCCATCAGGCCGATGATCATGGGCCAGGAGAGGGGATCGGTCATGTCAGCTCAGCCGGATTCGGGGATTCAGGAAGACATAGCCGATGTCGGAAATCAGCTGCGTCACGAGGACGACGAAGACGGCGACGACCGAGCAGCCCAGCAGCATCTCGATGTCGTTGTTGCCCGCGGCGGTCACCAGCGTCCAGCCGAAGCCCTTGTAGTTGAAGAGCGTCTCGGCCACGACCACGCCGTTCAAGAGCCAGGGGAACTGCAGCATGATGACGGTGAAGGGCGCGATCAGGGCGTTTCTCAGCGCATGGCGCAGGA
This sequence comes from uncultured Pseudorhodobacter sp., assembly GCA_945952425.1. Classification (GTDB taxonomy): domain Bacteria; phylum Pseudomonadota; class Alphaproteobacteria; order Rhodobacterales; family Rhodobacteraceae; genus Stagnihabitans. Next base: position 523 of record CAMFIX010000336.1, read on the forward strand.
CGACGTCGCGGAAGCGCACGCCCTTCAGCCGGGCGGTGCGGATGTATTGCTGGGTCATCACCTCGGTCATCGAGGCCCGCGTCATCCGGGCGATATAGCCGATGCCGTAAAGCGCGATCGTCATCACCGGCAGGCCGAAGTTCCAGAAGGTGATCCCGTCCATGGCGCTGGTGGCGGTGCCCTGGAACAGCGTCTTCGAAGAGATCACGCCCCATTCGTTCAAGAGCGGCGACAGGCCCGTCATGGGCGAGGCGAGAAGCGCCACGAAGATCACGCCCGAGACATATTCCGGCGTGGCCGTCGAGGCGATGGAGGCGGTGGACAGCACGCGGTCGGTGCGGCTGCCTTCGCGCATCCCCGCCAGCACGCCGATCACCAGCGAGGTCGGGACCATGACGATCATCACCCAGAGCATCAGCCAGGCCGTGGCGCCGAGGTGGGTGCCGAGTTCCTCCAGCACCGGATGCTTAAAGACGGTCGACCAGCCCCAGTTGCCCTGCAGCACGCCGCAGTAATGCGGAGCGGTGGCGGGATCGTCGTTCTGCCCGATGCAGCGGCCCCGCGTCACGCCCTTTTCGTCGGTATAGGTCCAGCCCTGCACCACGCCCAGCCATTGGCCATAGCGATGCACCACCGGATCGGCGAAGCCGTTCTGCGCGATCCAGGCCGCCACCGCCTCGTCGGTCATCCGCACCGAGCCTTCGGAGCGGGCGAGCTTTTCCAGGTTGGGCGGCAGGTTGGTCAGGTAGAAGACGACGAAGGTCAGGACCAGCGCCGTCAGGGCCATGACCCCAAGTCGCCGGAGGATGAATTTCAGCATCCCGCACTCCTCAAGCCGGCTTCACCGGCATATGACGATGGGCCCGGCCCCGGAATGACGGTCGCCGGATAGAAAAAGGGCGGGGGCGCGAAAAGCGCCTCCGCCCGATGATCTGGGCCGCTTACGCGAGCGACCACTTGTAGTGGTGATGCTCGAAGGCCGGGTGCATCGCATAGCCCACGACATTCGACTTCTGGTGGTGGAAGAGCGAGCGCCAGTAGGGCTGGATGATATAGCCTTCATCCTGCAGGATCTGCTCCAGCACCTTGGCGACTTCGCGGCGCTTGTCGGCGTCGGCCAGCGACAGGGCCTTCTCCATCGCGGCATCGAAGTCCTTGTTCGCCATGCCGGTCTCGTTCCACGAGCCCTTGGACGTATAGGCGAGCGACATGTTCTGCACGGCCAGCGGGCGGTGGTTCCAGGTGGTCGAGGAGAACGGGTACTTCTGCCAGTCGTTCCAGAAGGTCGAGCCCGGCATCACGGTCCGCTTCACGTTCACGCCCGCATCGCGCATCTGCGCCGCGATGGCGTCGGACGTGTCGAGCTCGAAGCCGCCGTCCAGCGAGATGAACTCGAACTCGGCATCGGCCAGCTTGTGCTTGGCCAGGATGTCCTTGACGCCGTCCTTGGTGAAGGTCTGGGGCGGCAGCTGGGCATATTCCGGGTGGATCGGGCCGGCGTGGTGGTTTTCGGCGGTGGTGCCGAGCCCCTTGTAGCCGAGATCCAGCACGACCTTCGGATCGACGGTGCGCTGCAGGGCCGAGCGGACTTCCTTCTCCTTGTAGAGGTCGGAGTTGGAGTTGAAGCGGGCGACGATGGTCGACATCGTCACGGCCTCGATCTTGTTCCAGCCGAGCGCATCCATCTGGGCGATGAAGTCGCCGGTGGTCTCGTAATTGGCGTCGATCTCGTCGGAGCCGGCCAGCGAGACCATGGCCGAGGGGTCGGTGCCGAAGTCGATGTACTGGATTTCATCCAGGGGCGCGGTGCCGCCCCACCACTTGTGGCTGTCGGGCGCGCGCTTCAGCACGGCCTTCTGGCCCACGGCGATCGAGGCGGGCACATAGGGGCCGGTGCCGATCGGGTTGACCGAGGGGTCGTCGCCGTCCTTGAAGGACTTGTGCACCACGGCGGCCGGATAGTCGGCCAGGTTCGGCACGACAGCGACGTCGGACATCGACATCTTCAGCTTGACGGTGTGATCGTCCACCTTCTCGATGGCGCCGTCGCGCAGGGTCTTCTTGTCGGCATCCACGAGGCCCAGGAACCGCGAGGCCATGGCATTGCCCTCGACATTGCCATCGGTCCAGCGGGTAAAGTTGTGGATCACGTCATCGGCGGTGAAGTCGTCGCCGTTGTTCCACTTCACGCCCTTGCGGACATGCAGCGTGTATTCCGAAGCGTCCTCGTTGGCTTCCCAGCTTTCCAGGAGGCGGCCTTCGAACGTGCCGTCGGGGTTGTACTGGATCAGGTATTCCAGCCAGCTGCGGTAGATGTTGGCGATCTGCGGCCAGTCGGCCAGGCGCGGGTCTTTCTGCGCCTTGACTTCCATCGCGACGCGGATCGTGCCGCCGATCTTGGCATCATCGGCCCGGGCAGGGGCGGCGAGGCCCAGCATGCCATAGGCCGCGGTCGCCGTGACGCCCAGCGCGGTCACGCGGGTCAGGAATTCCCGACGGTCCAGCTTGCCGGCGCGCAGCTCGTCGAGGTGCATCGTGGCGGCCGGATGGCTACCCGCCGTGGTCATGTCTTTCATTGCATTCTCCCTGTCAGGCCCCGGCCATTTGCGGTCAGGCTTTTTGGTTCTGGCGCGGTGAGCATTTGTCCCGCGCTTGAGTACGTATTCGGCATCTTTTCCGACGTCACGTCAACGCTTGGTTTCGTCGCATGGTGTGCCGTTTGCGACATGCTTCTGACGGGTCGGGAATATCCCCGGCCATGCCGCGGCGCAGCATGGCCGGGTTTTGATCAAACCATGGGGGTGCAGGGGCTTGGGGGGCCCGCGCCCCGGCGCATCGGCATCCGTTTGAACGGAGGCGCCGCGGCGGAATCGAATCGGCTAAAGCGAGCGGCGGAAGGCGGTGGGCGAGGCGCCGGTCAGGTGCTGGAAGGCGCGGGTGAAATAGGCGGCGGAGTGGAATCCCAGGCTCTCGCCGATCTGGTTCACCGGCAGCTTGGTTTCCGCCAGCAGGCGCCGCGCCTCGAAGATGCGGCGGTCCTGCAGCAGGTCGATGGCGCTGCGCCCGCAGGTCTGGCGGCAGCAGCGCGTCAGATGGGTGGCGGTCACCCCGAGCTCTGCCGCAATTTCGCCCACCCCGGCGCCGGAGCGGAAGCGCTCTTCCATCACCTTGGTGAAGCGCGCGACGAGCTTCTTGGCGGCATCGGGCTTCAGCGTCTCGCCCGAGCGCGCGGCCTGGCGTTCGATCCAGACGGCCAAAAGCCCCAGATGCGCGCGGGCCGCCTTGTCATGGCCGGGCGTGTCGGCGTCGAGCTCGCGCTGGATGGCGTCCAGCGTGACGTTCAGCTCTTGCTGGGCATGGACCTCGCGGATGCGCAAATGCAGCGGATCGGCGGGCAGGCCGAGATCCTCTTTCCCGAAAAACACCGCCGTGCCAAAGACTTGCGGGCTGACTTCAAAGCCGTGCATGACGCCTGCGGGAATCAGGATGCCGTTGTGCGCCGTATAGCCGCGCGTCTGGCCCGCGATGGTGATGCGGCCCTGGCCCTTGGTGAACCACAGGAAGCAGGCCTCAGACAGGCTGCGCATCGCCTCGACCCGCCAGCGTCCGCCGGCGGCGAGACGCGGAATTGCGACGAGACGGAAGGAGGGATTGGGGGCGGTCATTCTGGCTCGCATTCTCGTGAACCCTACCGATAGCAAGGCCGGGGCCCAGTCCCAAGCGAAAAAAGTGGCAAAAGAAGGGCGG
>CAMFIX010000337.1 GCA_945952425.1 uncultured Pseudorhodobacter sp.
GGCGCCCACGGCCAATGCGCTCTTGCACGTCTTCCCCTGGACCACGGTCTTCCTGATCTTTGCCGCCATGATCCTGCTGGCGCTCTTGGCCCTGCCCTTCCTGAAATCGCAGCCCATGGCCTCGAAGGCCGAGCTGCAAGAGAGCCTGGGCACCGTCCTGGTCCGCGCCTTCAAAGATCCGTCTTACGCCATGATCTTCATGGGGTTTTTCAGCTGCGGCTATCAACTCGCCTTCATCACCGCCCACTTCCCCGCCTTTGTCACCGAGGCTTGCGCGGCCATCGACCCGAATGGCGTGCTGGCCAAGATGGGGATCGGATCGACCTCGACGCTGGGGGCCATCGCGATCTCGATCATCGGGCTCTTCAACATCGCGGGCTCGATCTATGCGGGCGCGCTCGGCAAAAGGTTCACCAAGAAATACCTGCTGGCGGGCATCTACACCGGGCGCACCATCGCCTCGGCCTTGTTCATCATGACGCCGATGACGCCCTTCACGGTCCTGCTGTTCTCCGCCGTCATGGGAGCGCTCTGGCTCGCCACCGTGCCCCTGACCTCGGGCCTTGTCGCCCACCTTTTCGGCATCCGCTACATGGGCACGCTTTACGGTTTCGTCTTCCTTTCCCACCAGATCGGCAGTTTCCTTGGCGTCTGGCTGGGGGGGAGGATGTATGACCTGACCGGCAATTACACGGTCGTCTGGTGGGTGGGCGTCGGCGTCGGTGCCTTCTCGGCGCTGATCCACCTGCCGATCCGCGAGCATCGGGTGGCGGTTCCGGCCTGAAGCGGCTAAACCGGGGGCATGATCGAGGTCATCGCCCCCAATCTGAAACGGCGCCTGTCGGGCGTGACCGCCACGGTGGTGCGGCTGGTGCCGGTGCAGGCGCGCAGCATCGGCATCGTGACGACCGGGCCGGGGCTGCCCCCCGGCCTGCCGCATATCCCGCTGGCGGCCTGTTTCACGCTGGGGCGCGCGCGGGTCCGGGTCTGGCATGCGCGCCGCAACACCGAGATGGTGTTGGGGCTGCTGCTGAAGGCGGTCTTCCGGCGGCGGCTGAAGCTGCTGTTCACCTCGGCGGCGCAGCGCAAGCACAAGGGGTTTACCCGCTGGCTGATCCGGCGGATGGACCGCGTCGTGGCGACCTCGGCCCGGGCGGCGGCCTTCCTGGAGGTGCCGCATCAGGTCGTCATGCACGGCGTGGATTGCGCGACCTTTCACCCGGCCGCGAAGCCCGCCCTGCGCCAGCTGCTGGGGCTTGACCCCGATGCCCTGCTGGTCGGCTGCTTCGGCCGCGTCAGGGCGCAGAAGGGCGTCGACCTGCTGGTCGAAGCCGCGCTGGCTCTGGCCACGCACCACCCCCGCCTGCAGGTGATCTTCACCGGCCGCGTGACCGAGGACCAGCGGGCATTCCACGTAGGCCTGGTGGCGAAGATCGCCGCCGCGGGTCTGTCGGACCGCATCCGCTTTCTGGGGGAGCTGCCCTGGGAGATGGTCGTCCAGCATTACCAGGCCTTGGACCTCTTTGCCGCCCCCGCGCGGTGGGAGGGCTTCGGCCTGACGCCGCTGGAGGCGATGGCCTGCGGCGTCCCCGTCATGGCCACCCGCGTCGGCGCCTTCGAAAGCCTGATCCCGCCGGAGTGCGGCACGCTGATCGACACCTCCGCCGAGGCACTGACGGCGGCTCTGGACCGCTGGCTGGACGATCCGGCGGCGCTGGCAGAGGCAGGCGCCAAGGCACGCGCCCATGTCCTGGCCCATCACCGCATCGAGGACGAGGCCGCCGCCCTGGTGCAGATCTACCGCGAGATGCTGGCGTGACCCGGCTGGGGTTCCTTGTCGCCCGGACCCTGCGGCAAGAGGCGCCCCTGGCCGCGCTGTCGGTGCCGCAAGAGGCCTTGCTGCGCGATCTGGCGGGCAAGACCGTGGCGCTCGTCGGCAATGCGCGCGCGCTGACGGCAGGAGGGGCGCAGATCGACGCCGCCGACCTGGTGATCCGCATCAACCGCGCGCCGATGCCCAGCGCGCAAAGCCATGGCACCCGCACCGACCTGCTGGCGCTCGCCACCGCCTTGCCTCTGGCCGACCTGATCCGCCTGCGCCCCGGTCGTCTCTTGTGGATGAGCCCGAAACGCAAAAGGCTGTCCTGGGCCACCGCGCGAAGCCCGGGGTTTTACCTGCACCCGCTGGAAGACATCGCCCGGCTGGCCGCCGCGCTTGGGGCGCCGCCGACCACCGGGCTGATGATGATCGACCTGCTGTCAAGATCGCAGGCCGCCAGGATCGACCTTTGGGGCTTTGACTTCTTCGCCTCGCTCAGCCTGTCGGGCCGCCGCACCGCGGCCCAGGTGCCCCATGCCTTCCCCAGCGAAAAGGCCTTCGTCGAGGCCCTGTGCGCCCGCGACCCCCGCTTTGTCCTTCACTCTCCGCCCGGCTGAACCAGCAGGATCTGCAAGTCCTTCTCCGGCGCGAAATCGGCCTTTTCCATGCGGAAGGTCGTGGGCCCGATCTTCTTGATGCCCTCCGCGCAAAGCGAGATCACGTTGCGCGCATCGCCTTTGTCGACCGTCAGGGTAAAACGCTTGATCGGCCCGGCCCAGGAATTCGCCGTCCGCAGCACATAGTCGATGTCGTAGGACATGCCGTAACCCGGCTCGTCCGCCGTGCCCCCCATCGCCTTGGCCAAAGCCTTCGAGGTGCCCGGGTCGATGCAATACTGGCGGGCGAGGTCGGTCTCGTATTCCTCGGTCGGCGGGTCTTGCCAGCCGAAAACCCCGCCGGTCGGGCGGTTTTCGTAATCGTGATGCACCTTGACCACGGCACCCGCCGGGAAGGTCTGCGTCCAGTGATAGCGCAGGACGATGGACCAGGCGGCGTAAAGGTCGAAGGCCGCGCTGTCGTCGTAATCGCCGATGACCCCGGCAGCGAGCAGCGCATCCCGCGCCTCTGGGGCAAGCGCCGTCACCGCATCCTGCACCTTGTCGCCATCCAGCGACAACGGCAGCCCGTATTTCTGCAACAGCGCCGTCACATCCTTGCCCGGCGTGTCGTATTGCGCCGCGACCGGCTGGTCCCACCAGCCGTCGGGCTGCACCACCGCCACGCGGTCGATGGTCACCTTCACCGGCTGACCATCGACCACCGCCTTGAAATCCATCAGGTTTTCACGGTCGAAATCGTCGGGCAGGTTCCACATCGAGTTCAAGAGATCGGCCACCGGGATCGGCGGCAGGGGAAAGATCACCTCGCCGGTCACATCCTTGTCCGTGAGGTTGCGGAAGGTGTAATCCACCGCGATCCGGTCGGGAGAGATCGTCAGATCCTCCGTCTCCATCGCGACCTGGTCGGTCTGGCCAAAGGTCAGGCCGGTCGCCGAAAACCCGCCGAACCCGTCGTTCGCCAGGGCAGGCGAGGCGAGGGCCAGGCAGAACAGCAAAGTTTTCATCGAAATCTCCTACGCTTTTGTCACAGGCTGGCGCGCCATGCGCCCCCTGCCCGCCCATGGGCGACGAATCCGCTTTTCCTGACGTCGCTTCTAGGCTATGCGGCCCCGTCTTTCATGTCGAAAGACCTATAGGAGAACCCCGATGGGCTATAAGGTCGTCGTCGCGGGTGCCACGGGCAACGTGGGCCGCGAAATGCTGAACATCCTCGCCGAGCGCGAGTTCCCGGTCGATGAGATTGCCGCGCTGGCGTCGCGCAAATCTCTGGGCACTGAAGTCAGCTTTGGCGACAAGACTATCAAGACCAAAGACCTGGACACTTTCGACTTCACCGGCTGGGACATTGCCTTGTTCGCCGTGGGCTCGGAGGCGACCAAGATCTATGCACCGCGCGCCGCGGCCGCGGGCTGCGTGGTGATCGACAATTCCTCGCTTTATCGCTACGACCCGCAGATCCCGCTGATCGTGCCGGAGGTGAATGCCGATGCGATCCTGGGCTATAAGGCCAAGAACATCATCGCCAACCCGAACTGCTCGACCGCGCAGATGGTGGTGGCGCTGAAGCCCTTGCATGATCGCGCCAAGATCAAGCGCGTGGTCGTGGCGACCTATCAGTCGGTTTCGGGCGCGGGCAAAGAGGGGATGGACGAGCTTTGGAACCAGACCAAGGCGATCTACAACCCCGTCGATGACGTGCCGCCGAAGAAGTTTTCGAAGCAGATCGCCTTCAACGTGATCCCGCATATCGACGTTTTCCTGGACGATGGCTCGACCAAGGAAGAGTGGAAGATGGTGGCCGAGACGAAGAAGATCCTCGATC
>CAMFIX010000338.1 GCA_945952425.1 uncultured Pseudorhodobacter sp.
GGGGGGTCGAGATCCAGGCGGTGGGGCGGGGGGCGACCAGGGCGGCAAAGGGCGAATGCGGCAGGGGGGCGCCGTCGGAGGTGCGGTAGAACATGGGGGGCGCGGGCCTGTCTTTCGTGACGTTTCGGTGAACCGTTTGCTCCTGTCATACTGTCATGTTACGGGCGTTCCCAGATGATTCCCTGACCCCCGCGGCCCCCCGATGTATCAACTGGAAGAAGAGACCGAGGCCGATTGGTGGGAGGTCGAGGCTTTGTACGACCTCTGCTTCTCGCCGGGGCGGACGGCGCTGTCGTCCTACCGCTTGCGCGATGGCGTGCCGACCGTGGCGGCGCTGTGTCTGGTTCTGCGCGAGGATGGCAACCTGGTCGGCGCGATCCGCTATTGGCCGGTCGAGGTCGGGGGCGAGGATGTGCTGCTTTTGGGCCCCGTCGCGGTCCACCCCACGCACCAGGGCGAAGGCCTGGGCGGGCTCTTGATCAACGAAAGCCTGGCCGAGGCCCGCCGCCAGGGGTGGGAGCGCGTGCTGCTGGTGGGCGATGCGCCCTATTACCGCCGCTTCGGCTTCGCGAAGCTGGAGGGCGTCGAGATGCCCCCGCCGACCAACCCCGACCGCGTCCTGGGGCTGGAGCTGAAGGCCGGGGCCTGGGCGGGCGTCGCGAGCAAGGTGACCAAGGCCGCGGGGGCGTAAGGGGCCACGCGCGCGGACCCTGCAGTCGGCAGGGCGCGGGTGGTGCGGGGGCGCTGTCCTTGCAGTCGGCCGTCCTGGCTGGGATCGCTGCCAAGCGGAGCGGCGTTCTGCCGCGCTCTTTTCCTCTCGCCTCTGGGCGTGCCGCCCCAACCGGCTCGGGCACCGCGGGGGGTATTTTGAACAGATGAAGGGCAGGGGGTGCCCGCTGGCCCTGGGTGGGGGCGGGTCTGGGCAGGCTCGCGCCCCCTTCCCAAGCCGCCCCCGCCGCCCCATATTCCCTTCATGCTCCCCGTGCCCCATCGCGATCTCGACCTGCAACTCGCGGCCCTTGCCCATGCGCAGGGGCGGCTCAGGGCCTCTTGGCTCTCGCGCGTGCAGGGGGTGTTTTCCGGCGATGGCGGTTGGGGCAAGCTGCCCGAGGGTTTGCGGCGCGAGGTCGAGGGGCGGCTGGCCCAGGCCCTAGAGCGCGCCTTCGCGGTGGAGCTTCCCGCACCCAAGGGCGCGCTTTGGGTCTCGGGCGCGGTCGGCGGCGCGTTCGGCCTGACCGGGGCGCTGGCCGAGATGCCGGTCAGCCTGATGCTCTTTCTGTCTGCCATCCGGGCCGAGGCCGAGGCCGCGGGGCTCGACCCCGGGCGCGAGGGGGTGCGGCAGGCGGCGGTCGACATCCTCTTGCGCGGCCAGGTCGTGGGGGTGGAGGAGGCGCTGGATGCGGGCTTTCTGAACGCGCGGCTGGGGCTTGCGGGGCCGATGGTCTCGGGCTGGGCCGCGCGGCTCGTGCCGCGGCTGGTGCCGATCCTGGGCCAAAGGCTCGCGGCCGGCGCCGTGCCGGTCGTGGGCGCGCTGGGCGGCGCGCTGGCCAATGGCGCCTGGGAGACGCAATACCGCGGCCTCGCCCGGGTGCGTTTTGGCCTGATGCGGCTGGCCGAAGAGCATGGCGTCGAGGCGGTCGTCACCGGCTGGCGGCGGGTGGAATCCTTGCCGACCCTGTAGGCCCTTTCCCGCGCAGCGCTGAAATCGGGGGTTTCGGGAATCATCCCGGCGTGATACTTAGCGGTATGGCTAAGTATGATGGCGATCTCGACCTGATCTTCCAGGCGCTTTCGGACCCGACGCGGCGGCGGATGCTGGCCACGCTGGGCAAGGGCGCCGTTCCGGTGACCGAACTGGCGCGGCCCACGGGCCTCGCCTTGCCGACCGTCATGCGTCACCTCGGCGTGCTGGAAGAGGCGGGCCTGATCGCCACCGAGAAACAGGGCCGCGTCCGCACGTGCCGGATGCGCCCCGAAACCCTGGAGACCGCGGTGGATTGGCTGAGCGAGCAGAGGCAGATCTGGGAGGCGCGGGCCGACCGGCTGGAGGATTACGTGATGCGGCTGATGGCCGAAGGGGGCGAGGATGCCTGAGCTGGTGATCGAACGGCGCTTCCAGGCGCCCCTGGCGCTGGTCTGGCGGTGCCTGACCGAAGGCGCGCATCTGGCGCGCTGGTGGGTGCCGGCGCCGGTCTCGATCGACGCCATGGTGCTGGAACCCGCACCGGGCGGCCGCTTCGGCTATACGATGGTGATGGAGGATGGGGCGCGGGTCGGGATGGAGATGATGATCCTCTCTGCCGCCGACCATGCGCTGGTTTTCACCGACCTGATGACGGCGGGGTTCCGGCCGGTTGCGGCGCCCTTCCTGGGCTCTGTCGGCGAACTGGCGCTGAGCGAGGCGGGGGGCGAGACGCTTTACCGCGCGACCGCCCGCCATGCCCGCGCCGAAGATGCCGTGCGGCATGAAGAGATGGGATTTCACGACGGCTGGGGCACGGTGGCCGACCAGCTGGGGATTTACGCGAAAGGACTGCTGTGATGGACCTCGACCCGACGCTCGACCTGGAACTGGTGCGCGACCTGAAGGCGCCGAAAGACCTGCTGTGGCAGTGCTGGACCGACCCGAAGCACCTGCCGCACTGGTTCGTGCCCAAGCCCCACAAGATCGCCTCTTGCGAGCTGGATGTGCGCGCGGGCGGCGCCTGCAACACGACCTTCGACATCGAAGGCCAGCTCATGGAGAACAAGGGCGTCTACCTAGAGGTGATCCCGGGCGAAAAGCTGGTCTTTACCGACGCTTACGCCGCGGGCTGGAAGCCTGCCCCCGAGCCCTTCATGACCGCCATCGTCACCTTCGAAGAGCTTGGGGGCGGTGTGACCCGGTATCGCGCCGTGGTGCGCCACCGCTCGGCCGAGGCGGCGGAAAGCCACCGCAAGATGGGATTCTTCGACGGCTGGGGCACGGTGGCGGGCCAGCTGGAGGGCTATGCGCAAGAGCTGAACGCCCGGCGCATGGTGTTCTCGCGCCATATCAAGGCGCCGCTGGCCCGCGTCATGCAATGCTGGACCGATCCCGCCATCCTGCCGCGCTGGTTCGGGCCCGCGGGCTATACCTGCGAGACGCATGAGATCGACCTGCGCGAGGGCGGCCAGTGGCGGTTCGACATGATCGGCGAGGGCAAGACCTGGCCCAACCGTCACCGCTTTCACGTGATGCGCGAGGGGCGGATCGAGTTCCACATGGATGCCGGCGTCGATGACGGCTCGGGCAAGGAGGTCGTGGTGACGCTGGTGCCCAAGGACGGCGGCACGCTGGTGACATTCGCGATGACCTTCGGCGATGCGGCCGAGCGCGAGGGGGCCTTGGCTTATGGCGCCGACACCAAGGGGTTGGAGACCTTGGGCAAGCTTGCCGCGATTGCGGAGGCGTGAATGGCACGGCTTCGCGTCGAAAGCTTCATGATGTCGGCCGATGGGTTCTCGGCCGGGCCGAACCAGTCGATGGAGGCGCCGCTCGGCGAGCGCGGGGGGGAGCTCGCCAAGTGGTTCTACCCGACCCGCAGCTTTCAGGCGATGTTCGGCAAAGACCAGGGGACGACGGGGGTGGACGACGGCTTCGCCGCCCGCGGCTTCGTCAACATCGGCGCCAATATCATGGGGCGCAACATGTTCTCGCCCTCAAGGGGGGCGTGGGAGGATCACGACTGGAAGGGCTGGTGGGGCCCGAACCCGCCCTATCACAGCCCGGTCTTCGTGCTGACCCACCACCCGCGGCCCTCGCTGGAGATGGAGGGCGGCACGGTCTTTCACTTCACGACCGGCGCGCCCAAGGAGGTTCTGGCGCGGGCTTTCGACGCGGCAGGGGGCCGCGATGTGCGGCTGAACGGCGGCACGGCGGTGGTGCGCGATTTCCTGCGGGCGGGGCTGGTCGATCACCTGCACCTGGTGGTGGCGCCGGTGCTGCTGGGGGCGGGGGAGAAGCTGCTGGAGGGCATCGACCTCGCGGGCCTGGGGCTGAGGAACGTGGAGACCGTGCCGGGCGAAGGGGCGTTGCATTTGGTCTATGCGCGTGGCCCTGCCGACTGAGAGGGTGCGAAGGGCCGGGGGCGGTGGCCCTGCCGACTGAGGGGCCGGGTGCGGCGGGATCAATCCCGCCCTACGAGGGGAAGCCCTGCCGACTGTGGGGCCGACTGAGGGGCCGGATGGCTCTCGCCCTCGGCGGCGGGGCTCTGGTCAAGGCGGGGGTCGCG
>CAMFIX010000339.1 GCA_945952425.1 uncultured Pseudorhodobacter sp.
GGGGGCGGCAGCCCCCCGGCTTTTACCAGCCGTCTGGCCGCAGCTCGTGGCCCATGTGATCCAGCACCGCATTGACGAATTTGGCCTCTTTCCCCTCCGGGAAAAACGCCTTCGCCACATCGACATATTCGTTGATGACCACCTTGGGCGGCGTACCGATGTCGACGAATTCCGCCCCCGCAGCGCGGAAGGCCGCGCGCAGGACCGGGTCGATGCGGTCGATCGGCCATTTCGCCACCAGCGCCCGGTCGGTCGCCTGGTCGATCTTGCCCTGCCAGTTGACGGCGCCGGTGATCACCTTGCGGAAGAGCTCCACATCGCCCTCCGCCATCTCGTCGCCCTCGATCACCTCGCCGAAACGGTGCATCTCGAATTCGCGGATGATGGCCTGGAAGGTCTGGCCCGAGCTTTCCATCTGGAACAGCGCCTGCACGGCGTAAAGCCGGGCGGCGGATTTCATCTGGCGGCGCAGGGCGGCCTTTGCGGCCTTTGCATCGGCCTTGGCATCGTCGGACATCATCGGAACCTATCAGGGAGTGCCGCCCCTTTGCCGCGGAAACGCCCGGCGCGCAAGGGCCGGCGGCAGATTCAGCCCGGGAAATAGCGCTGGGGCTCCAGCCACCCGGCGAGGTTGCCGGCCGCGACCCATTCGCGCTCCAGCGCGGTTTCGCCGATCAGCAGCACGCGGTCGCCGGGGATGCCGGGCAGCGCGGCGCGGATCGTGCCGCGGGCCAGCGCCCAGGGCGCAAAGGGCGGCGGCGCGGGATGGGCGGCGGTCAGCTCGGGGTTCAGCGCCAGGGCCTCGGGCGACAGGCCCTGGGCGAGGCCGATGCGCCCGGCGTCGATCCCGCGCAAATGCAGGGCCCGGTCGGGCGCAATCCGCGCGCCGGTCAGCCGCAAGGCGTTGGAGGAAAAGAGGAAAGCCACGACGTCATGCCCCGTCGCGGCACGGACCGAGGCATAGGTACGATAGTCCAGCCCCAGATCCTGCGCACGCCTGACGCGCAGGCGCAGCACCTCCAGCGGCAGGGCCGGCAAAAGCGCCGCCCGCGCCCGCTGCGAGCAATGCAACTGCCGCCGCGTGCCGGCCTGCGGCCCGCCATTGTGCCCGATCATGACGCCCTCCCCCGCAATCCTGCCGCATTGCCGCCCGATTGCGCAAGCATGATGACCAATCGTTAAGGTTTTCGCTTCAAACTGACCAAAATTCGGGCGACACCGGGGGGAGGAGGGTCCATGCATTCCGCCGAAGGCCATCACTTCCTGTTCCTGCAAGGGCCGCACGGGCCCTTCTTTCACCGTCTGGGGCGCATGCTCGCCCGCGCGGGCTTTCTGGCCCTCGGACAGCTATATCCCCTTCAAGGGCCGGGCCGAAGACTGGCCCGCCGCGCTGCGCATGATCCTTGCCGAAAAGCGCATCACCGACATCGTGCTTTATGGCGACACCCGGCCGATCCATGCGACGGCGGTGCAAGCCGCGCGGGCGATGGGGCTGAAGGTGCATGTCTTCGAAGAGGGCTATCTGCGGCCCTATTGGGTGACCTACGAGCGCGAGGGCTCGAACGGCAATTCGCGGCTGATGCAGACCAGCGTCGCGCAGATGCAGGCGGCGATCTCGGCCCTGGATATGGACCTGCCCGATGCGCCCGCCCATTGGGGCGACATGGCGCAGCACATGTTCTGGGGGGCCTTGTATCACTGGTTCGTGCTGACCGGCTTTTGGGATTACCGCAACTTCCGCCCCCATCGCGCTTTGGGCGTGGGGGCCGAGTTTCTCTTGTATATCAAACGCTTGGCGCTTTTGCCGCTGCACCGGGCCGAGCGTTTCGCCGCCACATGGGCCATCCAGCACGGCGGCTTTCCCTATCACCTCGTCCTCTTGCAGCTGGAGCATGATTCCAGCTTCCAGATGCATTCCCCCTTCCGCAGCCTGGCCGAATTCCTCGCCGTGGTGATGGAGGGCTTTGCCAAGGGCGCGCCGCGGCACCATCACCTGGTCTTCAAGGCCCATCCGCTGGAGGATGGGCGCGCCCCCGTCGCGGCCGAGATCAAGCGGCTGGCTGCGCTGCATGGCGTCAGCGACCGGGTGCATTTCGTGCGCGGCGGCAAGCTTGCGCGGCTGTTGAACCCCGCCCGCACCGCCGTGACGGTCAATTCGACGGCCGCCCAGCAGGTTCTGTGGCGCGGCCTGCCGCTGAAGGTCTTCGGCGCCGCGGTCTATGCCAAGCCGGAGTTCGTCTCCTCCCAACCCCTACCCGAATTCTTCGCCAAACCGACGCGGCCCGACAGCAAGGCCTACCGCGATTACCGCCACTATCTGCTGGAGACCAGCCAGATCCCCGGCGGCTTTTATTCGGCGCGGGGGCGGCGCGAATTGATGCGCCAGATCGTCGATATGATGCTTCTGCCCGAAGACCCCTACGACGCTCTGATCTCGGGCAACGCGGCACCGCGGCAACAGTTGCGGCTGGTGAACTAGGGCCAAGCAAGGCTCCGTTTGCATTTCGCCCGATGTTTTGTATGGTTAGCGGCAAAACTTGAGGCAAACTCCACCAAGGAGCCCGGGCAGTGAACGTGACTTTGACAAGGCGGGCGGCAGCCCTGGGCCTTTTGGCATCCGTGGCGGCTTGCGGCCTGCCGCGATCCGGCCCGAACAAGAACGAGATTTACAAGGGCTCGGTCCTGAAGGGCGGCGATGCTTTCGTCGTCTCGGTGACGCCCTCGGTGACCCGCGCGACCGCGGTCATGCCGGCCTTCGGCTTCTCGTCCGGCTTCACCAAGGCTGGCGTGATGGCGCAAGACATCATCTCGCCCGGCGACACGATCTCGATGACGGTGTTCGAAAACGTCAAGGACGACCCGCTCTTGGGCAACACCGGCCAGCGGGTCTCGGCGCTGCAGACGCTGCAGGTCGACGGCCAGGGCTATATTTTCGTGCCCTATGCCGGAAGGATCAAGGCCGCGGGTCAGACGGCGGAGGGGTTGCGCGATGCGATCACCCGCAAGCTCGATCCCCAGACGCCCGACCCGCAGGTAGTGGTCAACCGCGCGCCGGGCAATGGTGCGACGGTGACGGTGAACGGCTCGGTCGCGGGCCAGGGCAATTACCCGATCGAGGCGCCGACGCGCACCCTGACCGCGATGATCGCGCGGGCCGGCGGCGTGACGATCCCGCAGGCGGTCGCAGTGGTGCATGTGACGCGCGGCACCAAGACCGAGAAGGTCTGGCTCGCCGACCTTTACACCAATCCCAAGCTCGACATCGCGCTGCGGCCGGGCGACACGATCACCATCGAGCAGGACACACGCGCCTTCGTGGCGCTTGGCGCGACGGGCACGCAAAGCCGCGTGCCCTTCCAGACCCAGACGCTTTCGGCGCTGGAGGCGATTGCGACGGTGGGAGGGCTGAATTCCAACATCGCCGACCCGACCGGCGTTTTCGTGCTGCGCAACGAGCCGGAAGAGATCGCCAATGCCGTCCTCGGCCGCACCGACCTGCAGGGCGACCAGCGCTTCGTCTATGTGCTGGACCTGACCAAGCCGACCGGCATGTTCGAGGCGCGCGATTTCCTGATCCGCGACGGCGACACGCTTTACGTCACCGAGGCGCCCTTCACCCAGTGGTCGAAGACCATCGGCTCGATCACCGGCACGGCGAACCAGGCGAACAACCTGTCCTCCGCGCTTGGAACCAAGTGACGCCGAATCGGCTTTTCGCTTATACGGCGGGGCTTTATCGGCCTAAGTTAAGGCGCATCCTGACCTTGGCCGGCCATGAGCTGGCCTTCGGTCTGCCGGGGCCCCAGGATGGCGTGGCCGTCTGGGGTCGCGGCGATTACGCCTGGCGCGGCGAGGCGGTGGCCGCGCGGCGCGGCGTGCCGGTGGTTCGGATCGAGGACGCGTTTTTGCGGTCGCTGCGTCCCGGGCGGATGGGGGATGCACCGCTTGGGCTGCTGATCGACCCTTTGGGCGTGCATTTCGACAGCAGCCATCCTTCGGCGCTGGAGCAGATCCTGGCGCGCGATCCCTTGGATAATTCGAACATCTTGGGTCAAGCAAGGGATGGAATCGACCGCCTTCGGCTGCTTGATTTGTCAAAATACAACATTCACGACCCAGAGGCCGAATTGCCGCCCCCGGGTTATGTGCTGGTGATCGACCAAACCCGCGGCGATGCCTCGATCCGCCATTCCGGCGCTTCGGCCGCGCGCTTTGCCGAGATGCTGGCGACGGCGCGAGC
>CAMFIX010000340.1 GCA_945952425.1 uncultured Pseudorhodobacter sp.
GACCAGTGCTGGTCGGGCGTGATCTGCACGACCATCTCATAGGGCCCGAGAATCAGCACGTCGCCATCCGAGAGCGGCGTCGCCACCCGGCCCAAAGCCTGCTTGCCGTAATTCAGGAAGGTGCCGTTGGTCGACACATCGACCACCACGACATTGCCGCCCTGATTCTCGATCACGCAATGGGTCTTCGAGATCATCCGGTCCGGGTCGGGCAGCACCAGGTCGTTTTCCGGCCCGCGGCCTATCGACAGCGAAGGGCCGCGCATGCTGACGGGGCGCCCGTCGCCGGGCACCGCTCCAGAGGATTGAAATCGAAGCGTGACGGCCATCTTGCCCTTCTCAGCCCCCGATGATGACGGTGGGACATCCGACGACGATCATGCCGCCATGGGCTGTATTGTCCAACATCCGCGCCGCTGGCAAGCACCCAACGAGCACGGTGGCCGATCCTTTCGCAATCACGTCGGGGGGCCCGACGCAAACGCACATGTTCGAGACGGTGGATTGCGGCACGCAGCCGGTCAGCACCGTGAAACAGCCCAGAACGATGGGCCCGCCGACATGCGGCACGGGCCCGGTGAACATCGGGCAGACATGCATGTCGCCGATCCGCGCAGCCAGCATCAGGCGCCCTCCATCACGGGTTTCTTGACCTGGCCCGACCCGCCCCGCGCGATGTCGAGCCCGCGTTCGATGGCATGGCCGATGGCCAGTTCAAACGGCAGGCCGGTATGGGCCAGCGAGATGATGTTCATCGCAAAGGCCGCCACGGCCGAGCCCCCCGGCGGCGCGGGATGCTTGGCCAGATCGCCAGGGCCCAAAGTGCCATCATGGAACTGCACCGACATGGCGCAATACTTGGTCTCGTCCTTCATCGCGGCATGCTGCACCGCGTGATGGGCCACCGCGCGGTTCTCCTCGGTGGGCTTGAAGACCCAGGCCTCGGCCGCGGCCAGGGGCGGGGGCACGCGCGCCCCCGGCTCCATCATGTCGCGCGCGGCAAGGCAGGACCACCACACCCTTTCCCGCGGCGGCAGCGCCACCGACAACAGCCGCACCATATCGACCCAGGCCTGCCGGTGATCCAGCTCGCGCAGCACGGCATCGACGGGGGCCGAGGCGGGGCTGCTCAGCACCGTATCCAGCTCGGCATTGTCCGCCGCCAGAAGCCTTGCGGCCGGCTGGGCGGGGATCTTCACCAGGTTTGCAAAACGATCCATGGCGCCCTCAATTGATCATCGTGACGCCGCCCTTGAGGATCAGAATCCCCTGGGCCTGGTTCTGCACGAGAGGCGCCTTGACCTGCACCATGCCCTGGCCCTCGATGGTAATCATCGGGCCCTTGATCGTGATGCCGGAGGGGTCGATCTTGATCGACGAGCCCATGCAGACCAGCTCGATGGAGGCGGTCGCCTCCAGCTTCATCGTCGTGCCGGCCTTGACGGCGACACTGGTGCCCGCCTTCAGCGCATGGCTGGTGCCGACGCTGACCGCCTGGCTCGTGCCGACATCCACCGCTTGGCTCGTGCCCACGCTCAGCGACTGGCTGGAGCCGATCGAGGCAGACTGGTCCTTGCCCACATCCAGCGACTGGCTGCCCCCGATGCTTTCGGTATGGTCGCCCCCCACGGTTTCGCTTTGGTCGCTGGCGACCGTCTTGGTCTCGTCGGCGCCGTAATCCACCGTGACCGCCGCCCCCACCGACACGGCAAGCTTCGAGCCGATGGTCAGGCTGTAGTTGCTGCCCACGCTTTCGGTGTGGTTGGACCCGATGGTCTCGTCGCGGTCGATGCCGACCTTCAGCTTGTCGTTCTTGCCGACCTCCCAGCTGCGATTCTCGCCCACCGTATGGGTCTGGTTGGCGGCGATGGACACGGTTTCAGAGCCCTTTTCCACCGTCAGCTTGCGGTTGCCGGTCTTCACCGTCTCGGTCGTGTGGCGATAGACGGTCTGGGTCAGATCGCCGCCGTCCTTCTTTTCCATGCCGATGTTGATCAGCGCGTTGTTCTTGACCTTCTGTTCGTAATCCTTCTCGGACTGGAAGAAGATCTTCTCGGCATCCTTGGTGTCGTCGAAGGACAGCTCGTGATAGGTCGAGGCCGAGCCGTTCTTGGTCGAATGGGTGCGCAGGACGACCTTGTTCATGTCGCCCGGCAAAGGATAGGGCGGCATGTTGGTCGAGTTGTAGAGCATCCCCGTGCAGATCGGCCGGTCGATGTTGCCGCGTTCGAACTGGATGACGACTTCCATGCCGATGCGCGGGATATGGACGATGCCGTAGCCCTTGCCGGTCCAGGGCATGACGGTGCGCACCCAGCAGGTGGTCTTGTCGTCGTTCTTGCCCTTGCGGTCCCAGGGGAACTGCACCTTGATCCGGCCGTATTGGTCAGTGTGGATCTCTTCGCCCGAAGGCCCGGTGACGACGGCGGTCAGCAAAGAGGGCAGCTCGGGCCAGGGGGTCACTTTCGGCGGGTAATAGGGCTTTTCGACCGGCTGAACCTCGAACTCGGTCTCGTAAAGCTTCATGCCATCGGGGAATTCGATGACCTCGGCATGGCGGTTGATGCGGCTGAGCTCGGTCCCCTCGGCGCCATCGTCGAAGCGCACGTAATGGGTGGTTTTGATGACCGCGTAATTGCCCTCGACGGCGGGACGGTCGGGGTGCTTCAGCTTGAACTTGGCGCCCGAGCGCACATCGACATGGTTGGTCAGCCCGGTGGCCCGCACCGCCTCGGCCGCATGGGCCTCGGCCCCATAACGCGCCAGCGTCGAGCCCGCATCGGCCGTCATGAAATGCCCGCCCGACTGGTAACGCTCGGTCGTGCCATGCGGCGCGCTGGAGGTCGACTTGACCCCGGTGGCCGACAAGGGCGTGTTGGCCTTGGTGAAGTCGTAATCCCAGATCGTGACCTTGCCCGAGGTCGCCCGGTCGCGCGTCGACCATTCATAGATCGTGTCGCGGTCAGCCCGGCTGAAGGCCGAGATATTCGCATCGGTGAAGGGGATCGTCCCCTTGTCGGTGCAGGCCATGATATCGGTCTGCAGCACCAGCTTTTCGACCGCGCCCTCGTAGTCGAAGTGATAGAAGATGCCGTCTTCCTCCATCAGCCGCGAGACGAAGGCGAAGTTGCTTTCCTTGTATTGCACGCAATATTCGCGGGTCGGAGAGCTGACGCCCACATCCATCTGCCCGCCCAGGGGCTTCAGCACATCCTCGATGATCTGGGTCGTGGTCATGTTCTGGTAGATACGGTTCTCTTCGCCAATGCCCGCCACCCACAGCCAGGGCCGCAGCTCGGCGGCAAAGACGTCGCCGCCCGACATCAGCCCCAGATCCTCGACCTGGATGACCAGGCCCGACCATTTGAACCCCTGCTCGGTCTCCAGCTTGATGCGCTTGCCGATGATCGTCGCCGGGTCGAAATCGGTGTTCTTCGACACGAATTCCATCCGCATCTCGGGCACGAGGGACAGCCCCTCGCGCACCCGCGCGGCAAGACAGATCAAATCCGTCGCCCCGTCGCCGGAGAGCGTGATGAAGAGATTTTCGAGTTGCCTGATGTCCGGCATAATCCTCAACCTCCGTCCCTGTCCCCGCATGGGGACCGGGGTCCGCGCAAATGGCGCGCCCCGATCATGCCCGGCAAGTGCCCGCCGGGCCAGTGCTTTTCGTCAGAGACTGGCCAAAAGTGCCGCCAGCTCTGCATCCATCTCGTCCTCGCCGCCCGAATCGTCCGAGCTGCTGTCGTCCGAACTCTCTTCCGAACTGCTGTCGTCCGAAGAGCCGAAGTCGTCGCCGAAGCCCGCCAGCAGATCGTCGAGCTCGCTGTCGCCGGAGCCGCTGTCGGAGCTTTCTTCCGCAGGCTCTGCCGAGGGGCGGTATTCTTCCTTCGGCGGGGGCGGCGGCACGTCGGTCCAGAAGCCCAGGACCGTCGCCCCGTTCAGCGCGTTGAACGACCCCAGCCGCACCTCGTCGCGGCCCTTGACCGAAATGACCGGCATATAGCCGCGCGCAATCGTCGCCTGGGTCTTGGCCTGGGTCAGGTTGCGCTCGGTGCAGGGCAGCTGGATCTGGTCGCCATAGCGGTCCTTGACGAAGTGATAGGGCATGGCCCCCAGCGACATGATCTTGCCAAGGCCCAAGGACGGCCCGTTCTTGCGGAAGCTTTGCGCCAGAAGGATCGTGACCAGAGCCACCGGATTCG
>CAMFIX010000341.1 GCA_945952425.1 uncultured Pseudorhodobacter sp.
ATCGGTGCGCCATCGGTTCGAGAACCGATGGACGCGGGGGGTGTGAAACCCCCGGCGCGTGTCACCCGTTCTGCGGATAGGCGATGATCGACAGATACCGCGCGGGCAGCCGGTTCAAGAGCTCCGGCCCATGCGGCGCATCCGCGTCAAAGCACAGGCTGTCGCCCGGCTTCATATGAAAGAGCTGGTCGCCGTGGCGATAAGTCACCTCGCCCTCCAGCATATACAAAAGCTCCAACCCCTCGTGCTGAAAGGTCGGGAACACATCCGCCTCGGTCGAGAGCGTGATGATATAGGGCTCCACCACCACGCCGCTGTCATTGGACCCGATATGGCCCAGCAGGTTATACTGATGCCCCGCCCGCGTGCCACGACGTTCGACCTCGATATGCTGGCCCGCCTTCACATGCTGCACCTCGCGCCGCTCTTCATAGCCCTTGAAGAAGGCCGTGATCGGCACCGAAAACGCATGGGCCAACACCTGCAGCGTGGTCAGGCTGGGAGAGGTATTGCCGTTCTCGATCTTCGACAGCATGCCGATGGACAGCCCCGTCGCGGCCGCAAGATCCGCCACCGTCAGCCCCTGCTGCCGCCGAAACGCCCGCACCTCGCGACCGATGGCGGATTCCAGGTTCCGCTCGGTCAGCTCGCGCACGCGGTGGGGGTCTTGCGAAAAGGCGGGCTTGGTCTTCGGCAGCTGGGGCAGATCGTCCATCGCAAAACCTCGCGGAAAAACAATCCTTGTTTACTACAGGGAAACTTGGCCTCAGGCAACCGTCCCCGCAGCCAGGTGCAAGGCATGGTGCAGGCTCTCCGCCATCGAGCGCGCGGCGTAAAGCGTCACAACCTGCCCGCGCTTCACCAGGTAGCAGCCGATATGCTCCACCACGGTGCGGGTGGCAAAGCCGTCCGCAGCGCCCGCCAGATCGACGTTGCACAGCTTGACAAAAAGCCGCGGCAGATCGGGCCCGTCGATGTCAAAGCGCACCCAGGCGTCGGTCTGCTCGGTCACCGAGGCGGTGCCGCCGAAAACCGCAAGCAAGGCGGCGCGAATGTCCTCATGGCCCGCCAGCGGCGCCTCGACCATCCACATGTCGGGCGTCAGCCAAAAGGCGCCAAAGACCGGCCCCGCCGCAAAGCGCGCCACCTCCGGCAAGGGGATGCCCGCCGTGGCGGCCAGCTTGGCCACTTCCGCCTCACGGCCCCGCCGCGGCGCGACCGAAGCCAGGGCCACGTCAAAGACCTCGACCAGCTTCCAGCGGCCCAGAGCCTCGACCACCGGCGCATCGTGCCCCAGCGCCGTAAGGGGTTTCAACAGCTTATCCACGCAGACGCTCCCCTTCCGGGTCGATGAAATGAGGGCTCACGATCTCGGCCATGATCTCGGTGCCGGCCAGAAGGTTGACCACGCGGATCTTCTCGCCCTTGCGCTTGGCCCCGTCGCGCAGATACCCCAGCGCGATGTAATGCCCTAGATGCGGCGAGTAGACCAGCGAGGTCAGCCAGCCGTCGTCGTTCTCCATCGTCGCAGCCGCGCCGACTTTCAGGAAATGGCTGCCCGCCTTCATCGCATCGCCCGGATTGACCGGCTTGACGCCCACCAGCCGCAAGCCATCCTCCGCCGCCATGACCTCGCGGCCCGAAAGCGTGACCCCGATGGCATCCTTCTTGCGGCTGACCATCTTGCCGAGCCCCATGTTCAAGGCGGTCGAGGTGCCGTTCAGCTCGTTGCCCGCCACATGGCCCTTTTCGACCCGCATGACGCCCAGGGCTTCGGTGCCATAGACCACCGCGCCGAACTCCTCGCCCGCCGCGACCAGCGCCCGGATCAGCCCGTCGCCATAGCGCGCCGGGACCGCGACCTCATAGGCCAGCTCGCCACTGAAGCTGATGCGGAAGAGCCGCGCCCGCAGACCGCCGATGGTGATCTCTGCCGCCGCCATATAGGGGAAAGCGGCGTCCGAGATGTCCTGGTCCACAAGCTTTTGCAAGAGCTTGCGGGCATTCGGCCCGGCAACCGAATATTGCGCCCAGGCCTCGGTGGTCGAGATGATCTGCACGTCCATATCCGGCCACAGACATTGCCGCGCATATTCCAGGTGGCGGAAGACGGTGACGGCATTCGCCGTCGTCGTCGTCATGACATATTCATCCGGGCCCAGCCGCGCCGTCGTGCCGTCGTCGAAGACCATCCCGTCTTCGCGCAGCATCAGCCCATACCGGCACTTGCCGACGCCCAAGGTGCTGAACGTATTGGCATAGACCTTGTCCAGGAAGGCCCCGGCATCCGTCCCCTGCACGTCGATCTTGCCGAGCGTCGTCACGTCGCAGATGCCGACCGAGGCGCGCGTCGCCAGAACCTCGCGGTCCACCGACTGCCGCCATTCGGTCTCACCGGCCTTGGGCAGCCATTGCGTCCGCAGCCACTGGCCGACCTCGACGAAGACGGCGCCTTGGCTCTTCGCCCAATGATGCGAGGGCGTCAGGCGGAAGGGCTTGAAGTCTTTGCCCTGCGACCGCCCCCCAAGCGCGCCAAGCGCCACCGGCGTGAAGGGCGGGCGATAGGTCGTCTGCCCCGTCGCCTCGATGCTCTGCCCGGTCAGTTCGGCCATGACCGCGGCACCCAGAAGGTTGCCGGTCTTGCCCTGGTCGGTCGCCATGCCCAGCGTCGTATAGCGCTTCAGGTGCTCGACGTCCGAGAACGCCTCCTGATGGGCCAGCTTCACATCCTTGACCGTCACGTCGTTCTGCTGATCGACCCAGGCGCGCGAAGCCCCCTTGACCGCCCAAAGCGGAGCGATCCGGTAAGGCGCATCCTCGGCCTTGGGCAGCGCATAAGGCGCCTGTTTGCCCAAAGCCTCGGCCACGGCCCGCGCGGCCTCGGCCCCCGTGCGCAGCGCGCCCAGCGTCGAGAAGACCCCCGCCGCCGCGCCCACCGCGATCAGCCCCTTCGGCCCCCGCGCCGGCACGAAAGCCGCGATCTCTTCGTTCCAGTCCGGCCGCGCGCGGTGCTGCTGCATCAGGCCGAGGTTGGGGTTCCACCCGCCCGAGACGCCAAGCGCATCGACCGCAATCGCTTCGGTCTTGCCGCCCGCCTGCACGGTGATCCCGCTGAGGCCCAGCCTTCCGGAGGTATCCACGACCTGCGCCCCGCGCAGGTGGCGGATGCCGGGCAGCAAAGCCCCCCCCTCGCGGCTGTCGATGACGGCCACGACATCGACACCCTTGGCCTGCAGATCGACCGCGGTCTGCAAGCCGTTGTCGTTGTTGGTGAAAACCGCAACGCGGCTTCCGGGCACCACGGCCCAGCGGTTGGCAAAGGCCCGCATGGCGCCCGCCAGCATCACCCCCGGCCGGTCGTTGTTCTCGAACGCGATCGGCCGCTCGATGGCACCCGTCGCCATCACCGCATGGGGCGCATAGATGCGCCACAACGTCTGGCGCACCTGACCCTTGGCGGGGGCGGGCAGATGGTCGCTGACCCGCTCGACCGCGCCATAAATCCCATGGTCGAAGACGCCGAAGACCGTGGTCCGCGCCATCAACCGCACAGTCGGCAGGGCCGCCAGTTCCGCGACGGCGGCGCGGGCCCAGTCGGCAGAGCCCTGCTCGCCGACCTGGAAGGTCTCGGCATTCAGCCGCCCGCCCAAAAGGAAATCCTCATCCGCCAGGATCACCCGCAACCCCGCCCGCCCGGCGGTCAAGGCCGCCATCAGCCCGGCAGGACCGGCGCCGATGACCAGCAGGTCGGCATGCAGGAAGCCCTTGTCATAGGCATCCGGGTCCGCCTCGCGCGTCAGCGCGCCAAGGCCTGCAGCCCGGCGGATGATCGGCTCGTAAAGCTTCTCCCAGAAGGCTTTCGGCCACATGAAGGTCTTGTAGTAAAACCCTGCCGTCAAAAAGGAATTCAGCCGGTCGTTGATGCCCAAGGCGTCGAAGGACAGGCTCGGCCAGCGGTTCTGGCTGGTGGCCTGCAGCCCGTCATAAAGCTCCGCCACCGTCGCCCGCGTGTTCGGCTCCTGCCGCCCGCCGGTCCGGACCTGCACCAGCGCATTGGGCTCTTCCGACCCCGAGGCGATCACCCCGCGCGGCCGGTGGTATTTGAAGCTGCGCCCCATCAGCCGCACATCCGCCGCCAGCAGCGCCGAGGCCAGGGTGTCGCCCGGATGGCCGGTATAGGTCT
>CAMFIX010000342.1 GCA_945952425.1 uncultured Pseudorhodobacter sp.
GGCCACCATCGACCCCACCGACAAGTCGAGGTCCCCGGCCGAGATCACGAAGGTCGCGCCCACGGCAATGATGGCGATGAAGGCCGAGCGGGTCGCCACATTCTCCAGGTTGGCCAGGCTGATGAAATTGGGGTTCACGATGGCCCCCAGCACCAAAAGCAGCGCAAGCGCCACGAAAGGCGCCACGGCGCGCAGGTCGATCTCGGCGAATCGGCGGGTTTTCTCTTCCATCTTCCCCTCAGGCTGCCGTTTTCAGACCGGCCGCATAGCGCATGATTTCCGTCTCGTTGATCGCATCGCCCTCCAGCTGGCCCACGATCCGCCCCTCGCGCATCACGGCGACCTTGGTGCAAAGCCCGATCACCTCGGGCATTTCAGAGGAGACCACGACCACCGCCGCCCCCTCTGCCGCCAAGGCCGCGATGAAATTGTAGATCTGCTGCTTGGTGCCGACGTCGATGCCCCGCGTCGGCTCGTCGATCAGGATGACCTGGGGGTTGCGCTCCATCACCTTGGCCAGCAACAGCTTTTGCTGGTTGCCCCCCGACATCCGCCCCGCCACGACGCGCGGATCGCGCACGCGGATGTCAAAGCGGCGCCGGGCGCGTTCCAGTGCGGCCGCCTCGCTGCGCGCCGAAAGCCAGCCCCATCTGGCATGGGCGGCGAGGCTCTGCAGCGTCAGGTTGACCGTCATGCCCGACCCCAAAAGCAGCCCCCTGCCCTTGCGGTCCTTGGTGAGGTAGGCCACCCCCGCCGCCATCGCGCGCCCAAGGTCGGGCGCCAGCGCGATCCCGTCCACCAGAACTTGCCCCTCACGCGGACGCAGGCCCACGATGGCCTCCATCAGCTCGGTCCGGCCGCTTCCGATCAGCCCGGCAAAGCCCATGACCTCGCCGCGGCGCAGCTGAAAGCTTGCGCCCTTCACATAGCCCGTCGAGACGCCCCGCACCTCCAGCGCCAGCGGCCCATCGACATCGGGCTCGCGCTTGGGCGGAAAGAGGCTGGAGAGCTCGCGCCCGACCATGGCCTGGGCGATCCGCTCGCCCGTCATCTCGGAGGCCTCGGCGGTCTTGATCCACTGGCCGTCGCGCAGGATGGTGATGCGGTCGGAGAGCGCCATGACCTCATCCAGCTTGTGGCTGACGAAGATGAAAGAGGTTCCTTCCGCCTTCAGGCGGCGGATCTGGGCGAAAAGCACGTCGGTCTCGGCCCGGGTCAGGACGGCTGTGGGTTCATCCATGATGACGACGCGGGTGCGGCGGCTGATCGCCTTGGCGATCTCGACCATCTGGCGGGCGGCGACGGGCAGCGAGCCGATCACCGCATTCTCGTCGACCTTGGCCCCCAGCTGATCCAGCGCCGCCCGCGTGGCGCGCCGCATGGCCCGGCGGTCAAGCACGCCGAAGCGGGTGACCTCGCGGCCCAGGAACATGCTTTCGGTCACGGTCAGATGTTCGGCCAGGTTGAATTCCTGGTGGATGATGGCGATGCCCAGGGCCTCGGCCCGGCCATCGGGCGGCAGACGCACCGGCTGGCCATCCAAGAGCACCTGGCCGGAGGAGGGCTGTTCGAACCCCGACAAGATCTTGACCAGCGTGGATTTCCCCGCGCCATTCTCGCCCATCAGCGCATGGACCTCGCCGCGACGCAGCTGAAAGTCCACGCTGAAAAGCACCTGCACGCCGCCGAAGGCCTTGCTGACCCGCTCGGCCGCCAGGACGATGTCCGACGGTTCCACCCTGTTTTCCCCCCGCGGCCTCCTAGCGCAGGGTCATTTGAAAGCCGTTACATCCTGGTGTCAAGGTTTACATCCGCCGCATTGCGGCGTGACGGGCTTGGCAGGGGGAGCGCCAGCGGCTATCCCTCGGCGAGAGGGATCATGAAGAAATCCACCCCCGCCACGATCGAGGATGTCGCGCGATTGGCCGAAGTGTCGATCGCGACGGTCAGCCGTGCCATCCACATGCCCGAGAAGGTTGCGGCCTCGACCCGGCTGAAGGTCGACCGGGCCATCGCGGTCACGGGCTATACCGCCAATGCCATGGCGCGCAGCCTGCGCCTTGGCCGGTCGAATATGATCCTGGCGATTGCCCCCGACATCGGCGACCCCAACTTCGCCCCCATCCTGATCGGGCTGGAGAACGAGGCGCGGGCGGCGGGCTATGGCCTACTCATCGGCCACACCCAGGGCGATCCGCTGCGCGGTGTCGAATATCTGAAGTTCCAGAATGCCAACCAGGCCGCGGGGTTGATCCTTTTCACCGGCTATGTGCCGACCGACCCCAACCAGCCCGCGCCGCGTCTGCCGCCCATGGTGGCGGTCAGCGAGCCGCTGGCCCAGGGCGCCGCGCCCTTTGTCGGCGTGGACGACCGCGGCGGGGCGCGCAAGATGGTGGAGCTGCTCATCGCGCAGGGCCACCGAAAGATCGCCTTCGTGGGCGACAGCCGCGACAGGCTCTCGCATCACCGGCGCCGCATCGGCTTTGACGAGGGGCTGGCCGCGGCGGGTCTGCGCGCGGGCCAGACGGTGATGGATGCCGATGGCACGCTGGAGGGCGGGCGCGCGGCGGTCGAGCGGCTTTTCCTGCGCGACGACCTGCCGACCGCCTTCGCCTGCGTCAACGACCAGACCGCGGCCGGGGTGATCCTGGCGCTGACGGCGCGGGGCTATGACGTGCCGCGCGACTTCTCGGTGACCGGCTTCGACGACATCCCCCAGGCCGGGTTCCTCTCGCCCGCGCTGACCACGATCCGCCAGCCGCGCCGGCAGATCGGCCAGACGGCGATGGAGATCCTGCTCGGCCTGGTCGAGGGCGTGGCCCCGGACGAGGCCGAAACGCTGCTGATGCCCGACCTCATCCAGCGATCTTCCGTCGGGCCGGTGCCGCAGGGCCGCCGCTATTGACCGCGCACGCGGGTGAGGACGGAGGTCAATGCGGCGTCGAGCGCCGCCGTGCCGCCTTCCTCGCCGAAGACCCGGAACATCTGCTCGTTGAGCCCGCCCTTCGTCGAAAACTCCTCGCGCAGCCGGGCGAAGGGGGCGGTGCCTTGTGCCTCGGCCCCGAGGCTGGCGAAAAGACCGGCGAGATAGTCGCGCGCCGTCTGCGGCGCCATGCCTTGCGCCTCGGCCCAGATTTGGGCGGTTTCCAGGATGCCGAAATAGCTGCCCATCAAGGCGCTGGTCACGGCCAGCAGGTCGAAGTCCTGCGCCGTCCGACAGGGGATCGCCTGCCCCAGCCGGTCGAACAGGGCGAGCACCTGGGGTTCGGGCGGGTAGACCGGCGTCACCCCGCGACATTTGGCGACGAAAGGCAAGGGCACGGCGCGGATGGCGTCGAGCCCGGTCCAGTCGCGCAAGGTGCCGAGGTCGGTCGCGGCGACCAGGCTGACGAGGGTCTGGCCCGGGCGAAAGCGCAAAGCGCGGGTGACCTCTTCGGCGACTTGCGGGCGGATGGAGAGGATGACCGTGCTGGCGCCCTCGACCACCGCCTGGTTGCTGGCGGCGACGCTGACGCCCGGCAGGCTGGCGGCGAGCCGCGCGGCCGTGGCGGCGCTGCGCGGCGACAGAAGGATCGGCGTCGCGTCGCCCGAGGCGCGCAACCCCTCCACCATGGCCGCGGTGATCGTGCCGGTTCCGACGAAGCCGTATGTCATGCGAGGCCCTCCTGGTTCGGCGCCCTGCATAACGGCTTGGCAAAGGCGGCGCCATGGGCCTTGCACCGGGCGCGGGCCTGGGCTCTGATGCGGCATGGATCAGCAAACCCTCGACCGCGCCTATGAGAACACCGCCCATATCCCGGGCGGCGCCGATTTTCCCGCCCGCTGGCAGGCCGAGGCCGCCGCGTTCCGCGCCGCCGCAAGGTCGCGGCTGGGCCTGGCTTACGGGCCCGGCGCGCGGCAGAAGTTCGACCTTTTCCTGCCGGAAGCCGCGCCGCTTGGGCTGATGGTCTTCATCCACGGCGGCTATTGGATGGAGACGAGCCGCGAGACCTGGTCGCATCTCGCCGCGGGCGCGGTGCGGCGCGGCTGGGCGGCGGCACTGCCCTCCTACACGCTCGCCCCCGAGGCGCGGATTTCCCAGATGACCGCGGAAATCTCGCAAGCCCTCGCCGCCGCGCGGGCCGAGGTTGCGGGGCCCTGTCTCTTATACACATCTGACGCTGCCGACGATATGCAGTGTGT
>CAMFIX010000343.1 GCA_945952425.1 uncultured Pseudorhodobacter sp.
CCAAGGCTCCCTGATCCGGCATGTGCCTGCCGTTTCATGGCAGTAGATGCCGCAAGGCGCGTATTGTGCAAGCGAATAGTTGGGATGACCCTGCGTAAGGTCTATTCCATGTTGGTATGGCGGGCGCGCATGTCCTGCGTGCCCTGTTGCAGGCGGTCCTTCAGCGACAGGACCAAAAGCTCGAAGGCCAGGAACATGGCGCCTTCGAAGACCGAGCCCATGGGCAGGGTCGAAGAGGGCGCGGATTGGTCGCGCGCCATGGTCTGGACGGGAATCACCAGGCGGATGTCGGCGGCGACGGCATCGGGGCCGCGGGGCTCTGCGGTGATGCAGGCGACCTGGGCCGAGGCGCCCCGCGCCTGGCCGATCAGCGCGGTGACGGTGGAAAGTTTCCCCGGGCCGGAGGCCACAAGGAACAGGTCGCCCCGGCCGATGGGCGGGCAGGACATGTCGCCCTGCACATGCACATCGCATCCCAGGTGATAAAGCCGCATCGCGAAGGCCCGCATCATCAGCCCCTCGCGCCCGCAGCCATAGACCACGATCCGCCGGGCCGAGGCAATGGCCTCGGTCAGGATGCGGAACTCGGCCGCCGAAATGGCGCCGACGCCCCGCGCCAGCTCTGACGCGGCAGAGGTTGCAAGATCGGCAAGGCTCATGACCGGCTCCAATGCACATCGGCGGCGGGGATGGTGACCCCCTCGAAACTGACCGCATGCGGATTGTAGTTGATCAGGAAGGTCCAGTCACCAGACGTTCGCCGCCGAAGACCCTGCGGCATATGTCGAATTTGAAGCTTCGCCTCGGCGGCAAGGCTGGTGGCGATACGGTCCAGCGCCTCGTCATCGGCCCAGCCGCAGAGGTAATGGACCCCGCCCTGCCGGACCAGCGCGGGGAAGCCGTCCAGCGTCATCTCGACGGTATGGGCGCTCTCGACCTTCTCGCGCCAGTGCTTGAAGGCGCCGCCGAGCGCCAGGGGCACGGTGACGTCCGGCGGAAAGCTTTCCACCCGGGCGACGGTGGCCTGCAGCCCGGGCAGGTTGGGCGGCAGGGGCACGGGGGTGGCGAAATCCGGCGTCTTGGCATTGGTGCGCGGGCCGGCGAGCGTCAGGCCCTGGAAGGCCGCCAGCGCGGCTTTCAGGGGGGTGCTGAGCGTGGCGACGCCGGGCAAAGCGACGATGGCATATGGGCTCAGGTCGGCGGTGTCGGGGGGCAGGATGTCGATATCCAGCCCCAGCCGCCGGAAGGCGCGGTAGGTGTCGAAGGCCAGGCGGAAATAGCTGAAATCGCGTCCCTGCGGCTGCGTCGACCAGGCCCAGTCGGAGGCATAGTCGAAGACCAGGGCGACCTTGGCCTTGGCGAAGGCGACCTCGGGCAGGTCTTTCAGCTCGCGCGCCACCCTTGCGATCTCGTCATAGGCGGGGGCGGGTTGGTTGTCGGGGCGCAGGACGCCCGCGTGCATCGTCTCTTGCGCGAAAGGGGCCTGGCGCCAGCGGAAGTAACTCACGACCTCGGCGCCATGGGCGAAGGCCTCCCAGGCCCAAAGCCGCGCCATGCCGGGCAAGGGATCGGGGTTCCAGGGCGCCCAGTTCACCGGGCCCGGCTGCTGCTCCATCACCCACCAGCGGCCGGGATTGCCGCTGCGGCGGGCCCCCACGGCGCGGTAAAGGTCATGGTGAAAGGCCTGGAAGTCGGGGTCGCCCTGGCGCAGGAAGTGGCGCTTGTGGGCGTCCGAGGCAAAGCCCCGGTCGCCCAGGAAACCGATGGGATAGGCGTCCCAGGTCGCGATCTCCAGATCGTCGCCGGTGCCGAAATGGTCGAAGTCGGTGACCTGGCCCATGTAATTGTGGCTGATCGGCGCCGGAGAATGCTTGCGGATGATCTCGGTCTGGATGCGGTTGAAGGCCACGACCTCGGCGCTGGCGAAGCGCTTGAAATCCATGACCCAGGCCGGGTTGGGCTCGGTCACGGTCAGGTTGGGCAGGCCGATCTCGCTGAAGTCGCGATATTCCATCGACCAGAAGACATTGCCCCAGGCGCGGTTCAAGGCGTCGATGGATTGGTAACGGCTCGCGAGCCATTCCTGGAAGGCGGCCTTTGCGGCGGGAGAATAGGACAGCACCGTCTTGTGGCAGGCGTATTCGTTATCGGTCTGCCAGGCCGCCACATGGGGGTTTTTCCCATAGCGCACAGCCATTTCCGTGACGATCTTCGCGCATTCACGGCGATAGCCGCGGTGGCTGAAGTCATAGTGCCGGCGCGAGCCGAAGCCGCGCGGGTTGCCTTGCGCGTCATGGGCCAGCATGTCGGGCCATTTGTCCAGCATCCAGCGCGGCGGCGTCGCCGTCGGCGTGCCAAGAACGACCCGCAACCCCTTGGCGCCTAACACTTCTATCGCGCGATCCAGCCAGGCCCAGTCGTAGCGCCCGGGCTCGGGCTCCATCCGGCTCCAGGCGAATTCGGCGATGCGGACATAGGTGAGCCCAAGCTCGGCCATCCGCGCCGCATCGCTTTCCCAAAGGCCCTCGTCCCATTGTTCCGGGTAATAGCAAACTCCCAAAGCGCGCTTCATGGCAGGAACTTCGGCTCCTCAAGGCCCTGGCCCGCACCTTCGAAGGCGAAGACCTTGCCGGAATGGGGGAATTGCGCGATGGCCTCGGGCGTCATCTCTTCGCGGGCGGTGGTGACATAAAGCGTGGTCAGGCCGGGGCCCCCGAAGGCGCAGCATGAGGTATGGGGTGCATCCACCTTGATTTCCTTCAGGAATTCGCCTGCAGGAGAATAACAGGCGACCCGCCCCTTGCCCCATTGCGCATTCCAGTAATTGCCCGCCTCGTCCACGGTCGCCCCATCGGGGTAAATGTCGGTGCCGGTGAAGTCGAGGAAGACCGCGCGCTCGCCCAGAGGCCAGCCCTCGTCGTCCAGCGCGACTTTCCAGACGGTCTGCGCCATCGTGTCCGAGAAATAGGCCGTCTTGCCATCCGGCGCAAAGGCGATGCCGTTCGGGATCGAGACCCGGTCGTAAAGCTTGCGGGTATTTCCCTTGTAAAGCCGATAGATGGCGCCCTTTTCCCGCCGGTCGCCGCCCTTGGCCATCGTGCCGATCCAAAAGCCGCCCTGGCGGTCGACCTTGCCGTCGTTGGAGCGGTTTTCCGGCTTGTCGGCCTCCAGCGCCACCAGCGGCAGGATTTCCTCGGTGTCGAGCGAATAGAGGCTCACATCCTTTTCGCCCGCGACGATGCAGACGTAATAACCCACCGCGCCCATGGCCGAGACCATGCCCGGAAAGGCCCATTCCCGCGGCCCGTCGCCATCGACCGCGCGCATCTTGCCGTTAAGGATGTCGAACCAATAGGGCCGCTGCTGGCTGGGATGCCAGATGATCCCCTCGCCGAGATCGTTGATGCGGTCGTCGAAGATCATCCTGCAACTCCTTGAATGGCTTCATCGAATGCCTTGACCGTCTCGCGCGCGCGGGCGGCAACTTCGGCCACTGTCAGGCCCGGCGTGTAAAGCGAGGTACCGATGCCGAACCCATCCACCCCCGCCTTGATCCAGAGCCCGAAGTTGGTGGGCCCGGCGCCGCCGACGGCATAGACCCGGGTGCCCTTGGGCAGGACGGCGCGGATCGCCTTGACGCCGTCGGGGCCGATCAGGCTGGCCGGGAAGATCTTCAGCCCGTCGGCCCCCGCCTTCAGGGCCGCGAAGCACTCGGTCGGCGTCATCACCCCCGGCCAGGAGGCCATGCCGCGCGCCTTGGTGGCCGCGATGACCTCGGGGTCGCAATTGGGGCTGACGATCAGCGTGCCGCCCGCGTCCTGAACCTCGGCCACGTCCTTGACGGTCAGCACCGTTCCGGCGCCGATCTGGGCGTGTTGCCCGAAGGCCTTGGCCATGGCGGCAATGGAGGTCACCGGATGGGGCGAGTTCAGCGGCACTTCGATGCGGGTGATGCCGGCGGCGATCAGGGCCTCGGCGACGGGCAGGGCCTCGTCGGGGGTCAGGCCGCGCAGGATGGCGATGAGGTTGCGCATGTCAGGGCTCCAGGGTCTGGCGCAGGGCGGCGAGGCCCGCGAGGGTGCAGGCGGTGGCGTCCAGCCGCTCGGCCGTCAGGCCTTGGGCGGCAAGGGCGCGGGCGTAAGAGGCCGAGAGGCTCTCGGCCCCGATCAGCTTGAC
>CAMFIX010000344.1 GCA_945952425.1 uncultured Pseudorhodobacter sp.
CTCTAAAATGAACAAGGTTCGAGTTTTGAAAGCCGCTTGTCGAGATTAGTCGGCGTCTGGCGAGTGCGGTTAGTTGTCGACCAACGGTGGAGTGAAAGTGTGTCGATGCGCTGGCGCCGGTTCGTCTCTTTCTTTGCCGTTGTTGTTCTCTGCCATCAGGCTCAGGCAGACGAGATCAAGGCCCGTGGCGTCAATCCGGCAGAAAACGACACGCGCTTCGATGTCATCCTGAAGCACAATTGGCTTCGCGGCGGGGCGGGCATCTTCACGACAACGCTGAAGTTTGACTACCGTTTGACCCAGGAAATCGGCGTCAACATCGAATTCCCGGTTCTCGGGCATTTTCGTGCGCCGTCACCGGGTCCGGGGCTTCGCGAACTGAACGATACCGGCGTCGGCGACGTCTTCACGCGAATCCGATACATCGCGCCACTCGGGACCTCGGTTCTTGGATCAACATCCTTCGGGGTCGCCGCGGAGGCCGTGTTGCCGACTGCGTCGCAGCCGACGCTGGGAGGCGGGGTCTACCAGTTCAACACCAGCGCGCTGATCGTGCAGGCCTGGTCGCCGACCCTGATCACCGCGTTTGTCGCGAAAGCTGCGCAATCTGCGGTCGCGGAACGCAGCGGGGTCCCGCGCATCCAGGAGAACACCATCCGCATAGTGCAGGCCTTCGTCCTGCCTCGCGGCATGTTCGCTACGCTGGACGGCAAGTACAACTGGGAGACCGTCAACCGCCGCGATGTCTGGTGGGAGGCTGCTGCCGAGTTCGGCATGATGCTGGACGCGCGGTCTGCTGCGTCGGTCTCACTATCGCGGAAATGGGGCGACCGTGCTGATCGGGGCGCAGTCACGGTCGGCTACAAGAGGTTTTTCTGATGCGCCCGGTTGTCCTGCACACAAAATTCATGCGCGCGATTGGCGCGGCAATCGTGCTGACAGCCGTGCCCTCGCTGGCCATGGCGCAGGCCCCGGCCGACCCACTGCGCTTCGAGACGCCAGAGGGGCACATCAAGCTTGGTGTCGAGGCCGGTGTTCAGGTTGTCGGCGATTTGGCCTCGTTCTGGAATCTGGCGCGCCGCTTTGCGCCGACTTCTGGGTTCCAGCCTGATCTTGGCTGGGGTGAGGGCTATCTGAAGCCCTCGCTTGACTTCGAGCGCAGGATTGGTCCGGGCCTTGCACTCTATGGCGGGCTGTCGGTGGTCGCGTCCGGCACGGCGCAACGCGATATTCTCGGTGTTGGCAACACTGGTCGTGCCCTGATCGAGAACGCCTTTGCAGGATTGCGTTTTGGCGAACGCGGCAAGGGTTTCTTTGCCGATATCTCCGGTGGTGCGCAGCCTTACGTGATCGGTTCGGGGATGTTGATCGGGGATGGCGCATCTGATGGCTTTGAGCGGGGCGCGCTGATCTTCGGCCCGCGCCGGGCCTGGGCAATGACGGCAGTAGGGAGGGTGGGATATGGACCCTTCTCTGTCGAGGCTTTCTATCTTGATGCGAACGAGCTACGCTCGTCCGACACCAAGACCCGTATTGCCGGGGCAAAGGCCGACTGGATGATCGGCCCCAATCAGTTTGTCGGGGCCGCCTGGGGGCATGTGCTTAGATCGACTGCCCCCTATGCGCAGGCCTTGCCGGGAAGCCCGCCCGCCATCATCGCCGACGGTCGCGACGGGCTTCAATTCTTCAATGCCTATGCTCGCTTCAATCCCCTGCCGGTTATGCTTCCAGCCTTTTGGATCTCGGGCAATCTCGCCATCCAGCGCAATGACCGCATCCGCATGTCCGCGTGGGGCGCGCGCGGGGAGGTTGGCTATCTGTTCGCGGATCTGCCTTGGCGACCGTCGCTAAGCTATGGCTTTCAGACCTTTTCCGGCGACAAGCCTGCCACGGCACGGCTGGAGCGCTTCGATCCGCTGTTTTATGATGGCGGGCAGGCAGCCTGGGCGAGCGGAACGAACGGGTCGTTCGTGTTCATCAATTCAAATGTCAATGCGCATCGGTTTTCGGCCGCGTTCACGATCACCCCGCAGGACCTGCTGACCTTCCGTTATGCCCATGTTCGCGCGAATGTGCTCAATAGTCCGATCCAGTTCGGGCAGGGAACACGCTTTGCGATCAGTGGCGGTTCTCCTGGGCTTGTCGCCGGCGTGCCGAAAGCGCATCTCTCCGATGATTTCCTGATCGAATACACGCGTGTGCTATCCGCCAATGCATTCCTGACACTTGGAGTTGGATACTCGATCCCAGGGGCTGGCCTGAAGGCCGCTGCGCAACCGCAAAAGCTAGACAATTGGACTGGCGGGTTCGCCAATTTTGTCGTGCGGTACTAAATGCAGGGGCGTCTTGGCACCCCTGCTGAGACTGTCCTTGGCACACTCTCGACCGGCTTGCAGAGGGTGCCTAAGTTGCAATACAAAAGGTTGAAGGCACTTTAAACAATCGGGAGCTGATCCATGAACACGATTTTCTTCGCCATGGATATGAAGAGTGCCGCCGCAATTCTGTTCGCATTGGCGATTGGCTCCACGGGCGCGGCCGCGCAGCAGGTTCCGGAGCGCAATCCATTCCTCTCTGCCGCCATCTATGGCGTGACGCACATCAATCCCGCCAAACAGAACAGTATCCCCTACAAAATCAATCTGCAGGAAAAGCGGGTCGATCTCGATGCGCTCACGCCGGTGTGGGGTGGGCCTGTCAACAACGCGACATATGCCTCGGCGCAGCCGGGGTTCTTCTGGTCGGTTTCAACGGACCGAGTCGCCCTCATCGATGCC
The DNA here is from genome assembly GCA_945952425.1 of uncultured Pseudorhodobacter sp. Classification (GTDB taxonomy): domain Bacteria; phylum Pseudomonadota; class Alphaproteobacteria; order Rhodobacterales; family Rhodobacteraceae; genus Stagnihabitans. Next base: position 2,778 of record CAMFIX010000344.1, read on the forward strand.
CGCGAGGGCCGATGGACGATGGTCGCGAACATCGACCTGCCGGGGGCAACGCGCCGCTCGCGAGACGCGCTGGAGCGCATCGTGAATTTCTCCTACAACTCCATGCCTGCGGCGGAAGCGCATTTGAAGGGCATTCTCGGTCCCAATCCGGGAAGCATTATGCCGGCTGGCATCTACGCCCTGGTCAGCAACCAGGACTTTGTCTACGCCAACGCTGGAACCATCGTCTCGGCGATCGGCCTTGTCGATCGCAATGACCCGTCCAAAGGGCTGGAGGTCAAGGCCCGTTTCGACACCGCGAGCATCATTCCGCCAACGAGCGTGTTCGGCGAAGCTCCCCGTGTCGGGCTTGTCGGCATGAACATGACGTATGATGGTCATGTGGTGATCGGCGCTCTGAACGGCGTAGCCGTGGTTGATGCAGCGCTCACGCGCGGCCAGTTCGTGGCTTTCGGCGACGACAACCAGATGGCCACCAACTCACTGGCGGTGGACGCAGACGGCGGCATCTATGTGGCGACCGGCTCGAAGCAACCGCGGATTCCAGGTGTGATGCGCAAACTGGTCTGGAAGAACGGCCGGCTCTCTGCCGATCCGGCTAATGGCGCTTGGACCGCACAGTACGACGGCGGCGATTGGCCGCCGGCGATCAAGGCTGGTACCGGTACAGGTTCGACCCCGACGCTGATGGGCTTCGGCGACAATGAGGACAAGCTCGTCCTCATCACCGACGGCGCGAACCGGATGAAGCTGGTCGCGTTCTGGCGCGACACCATTCCTGGGGACGCAAGGGCTGTCCCGGGCGCGCGGTCGCCGCGCATCGCTGATCAAAAGCCGGTGACGGCTGGCATCTCCGAGCAGCGCGCGTGGCTCCAGTCGGAGCAGACGATCATCGTGTCAGGCCAAGGTGCCTTCGTGGTCAACAACCTGATCGAGGAAGGCCACCCCGACCGCATCATCGACGTGATGACGGTCGGCCCCGTCCATGCCCCACCGCGCGGGGTCGAGAAAATCGTCTGGAACGATAAGGAAAACCGCTTTTATTCCGCCTGGACGCGCGGCGACGTTGTGTCCGTCAGTATGGTGCCTCTTGCGAGCTCCGGGGCGAACGCCGTCTTTGTCAATGGCTACAGCAAGGCGGATGGGTGGGAGGTGACGGGGCTCGATTGGGAGACGGGGCGGACGGTTTCCCGCACGATCTTCGGCCAGAACAACAAGGGCAATGGAGCTTACGCGATCCTCCAGTTTCTGGACAACGGCGATATGCTGTTCAACTCCGTCATTGGACCATATCGCATTCCAATGCGCTGAGCCAACGCTAGGCTGCGTTGACAAAAGGGATTCCCAAATCAGTTTGGATTTGATTCAAGGAT
>CAMFIX010000345.1 GCA_945952425.1 uncultured Pseudorhodobacter sp.
CGAAGAATACGCTGTATTAGCGATCATCCACCTAGGCCAGTGCTGGGCGAGCCCCGAAAAAGAAGAGACCCGCGTTCCCCTGGGCCAGGTCGCGGGGCGTATCGTGCTCGAACTCCATGAGTTCGAGGTTTCCGGGGATCAGGTCGAGATTGGGGATATAGGTCTTGCGGATAATGTCGGTGATCGGAACGGGGGCTGCATAGCGGATCGCGTCGTAGAGCGTGCCCCCGTCGCGCAGGTCGAACTCCGGTTGAACGCCGTGCAGGGCGGTCAGCGAGGCTTGGGGGTCGAGGTCGATGGCCAGAACCCGATACCCGGTCAGCGCCAGCCGTTGGGCCAGGTGGGCGGCGGTCGTGGTCTTGCCCGAGCCGCCCTTGAAGTTCATGACGCCGATGATCTGGAGATGATCGCCCTCGCGTCGCCCCGGCAGGTAATCGCCTGGGCGGCGCGCGGTTTTCTCAAGCAGGACACGCAGCGCATGGATATCCTCGGCCGAATAGTGGCGACGATTCCCCGGCGTCACCTCGGGCGAGGGGCCCTTGCCATCCAGATGCAGTTTGCGAAGATACGAATCGTTGACCCCCAGCAGGGCAGCGGCCTCGCCAGAGGTGAACTTGCGCATCGTTTTCGAGGCATCCGGCGGAAACAGGCTCTCGCGCTGCGAGTGCAGTTGCGCCGCCAAAAGCTCCGAGTGATGACGGATCACGGCATTGAGGTCTTCGGAAGTTTCTGCTCTGCTCATCGTGCCCCTTTATCCGCGACGTGTTCACGGATTTTGGCGTTTGATCGCCCTTTTCCGTGACTATTGCAGCAAGGGTTGGATTCGCGCAAGTTCTTTCTAGATTTGGTAGCGGGCGTAAAGCGCAGCACAAGGCGCCATCCCCAGGCCGGTTTGCCGGCGCCGCCCAAGTCGCGGCCCTGTTCAGGACAGGCTCCGAAGGCCTGGATCGCGGGCTGCGGATGGCGAAATGGGCGGCACTCCCGCGAACGGGGAAGAAAAGGCCGATCCGTCCTGATCCATGAACCGGCAGATATGGGGCAAAACCGCAAAATACCTAAGAATTGCCTAGCGGAGGCGGGCCGCTGCTCTCTCTTGGCACGAGCCGGTGCGGCATGATCTGGTCGGCAATGCGGTCGGACTTGCCGTCCAGCTTGTCTTGAACGGCAAGCATCGCCGCCAGACCCATGTCATAGCGCGGCTGAGCCACGGTGGTCAGCGAGGGATGCGACAATCCGGCGACTTCGAGATCGTCGAAGCCCGCAACCGAAATTTCGCCGGGCACCGAAATCCCGCTCTTGCGCAACTCGCACAGCAAGGCCACGCCGACCTCGTCCGAGGACAAGACAGCCGTCGGCCTGCGGGATGCCTGCAGAAGCCGTTTTGCAACGTCCGGGCCAGAGCTGTAGCCGAATTGGCCCCGCTCGATGATCTGGTCGGCCTGCGAAAGACCCATGGCCAGGATTGCGTCCCTGAAACCAGCCTCCCGCGCCATCGCGGTGGGACTGCCGGCCCGGCAGCTGACATAGGCGAAGTGCCGATGTCCGAGGGCGCCCAGATGCATCGCCAGTTCGAACGTCGCCTGCCGATTGTCGATTCCGATATAGGGCACCGAATTGGCCAGGGAGGGCTCGGAGACGGCCACCACCGGCTCGCCGCGCGTCATGCCAAGCGGACCCTCATCGACCGGCAGCGAGCCATCCAGCAGGATCAGCGCATCCGCGCGTCCGACGGCAAGCTGGGTCAGGTAGGAACGGCTCGTATAGGCTCCCGCGCGCCCGATGCCGCGCCTGGTGTTGCCCAGCAGAATGACCCGGTTCGTCTGCGCGGCGGCCTCCTCGATCCCGTCCAGGATCGGCCCGAAGAACGGATTGCCCACTTCGGGCATCATCACGAGGACACGGCCGGTTTCCTTGACGCGCAGCGTGCGCGCGCTTTCGTTCGGAACGTAGTTCAGCCTGGCGATGGCACGCTCGATCCGCGCGAGGGTTGCGGGCGCCACTTTGTCCGGCTCGGAGAAGGCGCGGCTGACGGTGGAAATCCCCACCCTGGCAAGGTCCGCCACATTCTGCATCGTGGGCGCCCCGCCCGGCGCGGTCGTCCCTTTGCGCAATTGCTTTGCCATCAAGTTCCAACCTGCTCATGCGCCTGCCGCAGGATGAACGCGCCAGGCCCCATGAAGATTGCTCAGCCCGTCCAGAGTTTCAAGGCTTCGCGCTCGGGGGGAGATTGTGGGAACGTTTCCATTTTCGCAAGTCTCTGCGCAGTTCATTGATTTATATAAAAAAAATAAATGAAAACGATTCTACTTGACGCAAGGATAGAATCCATTTCATAGTTTGCGCATGGAGAGTCGATCTCCGCCCTTGTGCGCTGTCCGTGCCGGCTTGCGGTATCCGGCACGCGCAGGGTGGAGACCTGGAGGGGAAGACGGCTTTGCCTGATCGGCAGGGGTGCTGCGCGCTCTGCCAGGTCGAACAGCGCAGCGAGGAGGGGTCATCTCGGATCGTTGACGTGCAACTTGCGCACAGGGTTGCGCGGGGTGGCCGTGGTCTGTCCGCGATGGCGCAACGATGTCCGTTCTGAAATCCGTGCCCGGTTCGGGCGCTGCCTGGCGATCCCCAAGGGTCGCCAGATCGAGAAGATACATTCTGTCGGAGGATCTGAGATGACTGCCACCAAAGCCTTTGCCGCCTTCGCGGCGACCACGCCGCTTGGGCCCCTGATGATCGAACGGCGCGCGCCCGAGCCGCAGGACGTCACCATCGAGATCGACTATTGCGGCATTTGCCACTCGGACCTCCATGTCGCCCGCAGCGAATGGGAAGGGACGGTCTACCCTTGCGTGCCTGGCCACGAGATGATCGGGCGGGTGACCGGGGTCGGGCCGAAGGTCACCAAGTTCCAGGTCGGGCAGCGTGTCGGTGTCGGCGTCATGGTCGAAAGCTGCGGCCAATGTGCCTGCTGCACCAGCGGCAAGGAGCAATACTGCCTGGAAGGCTATACCGGCAGCTACAACGTGCCCGACAAGCGCCGGGGCGGGGTGACCTATGGCGGCTATTCCGCCTCGATCACGGTGCACCAGCATTACGTGATGCGCGTGCCCGAGGGGCTGGACCCGGCCGCGGCCGCGCCGCTTCTTTGTGCGGGGATCACGCTTTACTCGCCGCTGAAGCACTGGGGGGCGGGCCCCGGCAAGCGGGTGGGCGTCGCGGGTCTGGGGGGCCTCGGCCATGTCGGCGTCAAGATCGCCCGGGCCATGGGCGCGACCGTCGTCATGCTGACGACCTCGCAGAAGAAGGCCGAGGATGCGCTGCGCCTTGGCGCGCATGAGGTCATCATCTCGACCGACGAGGCGCAGATGAAGGCGGCCGAGAAATCGCTGGACCTGATCATGAACACGATCGCGGCCACGCATGATTACAACGCTTTCACGCGGCTTCTGCGGGTGGACGGCACGCAGGTCCTCCTCGGCGTGCCGCCCGACGGTCTGCCGCGGCCGGACACGATCCGGATGCTGGCCAACCGGCTGTCGCTGGCCTCGTCGAACATCGGCGGCATGGCCGAGACGCAAGAGATGCTGGACTTCTGTGCCAAGCACGGCGTGACCGCCGACATCGAGCTGATCTCCATCGACCAGATCGACGCGGCCTTCGACCGGATGGCCAAGGGCGACGTGAAATACCGCTTCGTGATCGACATGGCCTCGCTGAAGTCGATGCCTTTTGCGGACACCCGCGCCTGAGGCGCGCTTCGGATTGGAAAGGAATGGCTATGAAGGTCGGACTTCAGACCTATACTGTGCGGACCGAGTTTGCGCGCGACCCGATGGGGACGCTCGAGAAGGTCTCGGCGGCAGGATACAAGTATATCGAGATGGCGAACCACAGGGCCGATCTTGATCCGGGCACGGGCCATGGCACCGACGTCAAGGATCTGCGGGCGAAGGCGGACGAGGTCGGGATCACGATCATCGGCGCCCATTTCATGCCCTCCAACCTGACGGGCATGTTCGACTGGTTTTACAACGACGCGGCCCGGGTGGCGAACGTCATCGACTATTACGACGCCGCCGGGGCCCGCTTCCTGTCGCTGCCGACCGACAACTTCCCGGACATGGACACCCTGCTGCGC
>CAMFIX010000346.1 GCA_945952425.1 uncultured Pseudorhodobacter sp.
TCCCCGAGGTGGCGGAGGTCATCGACGCCCAGCTTTTTGCCGGCCGGCTGAAGGATTTCGCGCCGGGCTGGCTGGCCATGCTGGACCCCGCGCCGGTGGAGGCACTGGCTGAGGCGATCGTCACCGGCGGTCGGGCCTTTGCCGCCGCCACGCTGAAGGGGCTCGCAGAACGGGGGGTCGATACGACGGACGCCTTCCAGATGCTGCTGGCGCTCCGCCGCATCGGGCCGCGCGCATTGGAGGCCGCCTTTGGCGCCGGGCGGCCCGATGCCAGCGCCCCGGGCGGTCGCGTGCCCGTCGCCCCCGCCACGATCCTGACCGAGATCGCCGAGATGGCCGACCATGCCCTCGGCCACGCGCCCGCCCGGCTGCCGGGTCTGCGGGTTATGGTCGCGACCAGTGACGTCCACGAACACGGCAAGATGCTGATCGAAGAGCTTCTGCGCCGCATCGGCGCCGAGCCCTTGGACGGCGGCGTCTCGACCGACCCCGCAATCCTCGCGGCCCGCGTCCGCGAGGCCCGCCCCGATGCGCTCGCGATCAGCACCTACAACGGCGTGGCGCTCAGCTATTTCAAGGCCTTGCGCGCCGAGGGCCTGACCCTGCCCATCCTGATCGGCGGCCGCCTGAACCAGATCCCCGAGGGCTCGAACTCCTCGCTGCCCGTCGATGTCGGAGACCTTTTGGCCGCCGAGGGCGCCATGGTCTGCCGCGACGCCGCCGATCTTCTGCCCGCCCTTCAGGCGCTTGGCTGAGGCGCCCTCTTTCCGATATGTTCGGAAACCTATATCGAATGGAAAACACACAGCGGAGGCATCCCATGGTTCCTGACCACATGGAAGAATTCTACATCGACGGCGCCTGGGTCGCGCCGCATTCCAGCGCCCGGATGGGGGTCGAAAACCCCGCGACCGAAGAGATCGTGGCCCAGGTGGCGCTTGGCGATCAGGCCGACATCGACCGCGCCATCCTCGCCGCCCGGGCGGCCTTCGACGGCTGGTCCACGACGCCGGTCGCCGAGCGGATTGCCGCGGTGAAGCGCATCCTCGACATCTACAACTCCCGCTACGAGGACTTCGCCCAAGTCATGTCGACCGAGATGGGCGCGCCGATCACCTGGGCGCGCGAGGCCCAAGCCTGGGCCGGTCAGGTCCATATCGAGGCGACGATCAAGGCCGCCGAAGAGATGACCTGGGAGGAAATGCGCGGCTCGACCCGGCTGGTGCATGAGGCGGTCGGCGTCTGCGCGCTGATCACGCCGTGGAACTGGCCGATGAACCAGATCGCCTGCAAGGTGGCCCCGGCGCTGGTCGCGGGCTGCACGATGGTGCTGAAACCCTCGGAAATCGCGCCGATGTCGGGGGTTCTGTTTGCGCAGGTCTGCCACGAGGCCGGGCTGCCGAAGGGCGTCTTCAACCTGGTGAACGGCACGGGGACCGAGGTGGGCGCACGGATGTCCTCGCATCCGGAAGTGGATATGGTCAGCTTCACCGGCTCGACCCGCGCGGGCACGGCGGTGGCGGCTGCGGCGGCGCCCACCGTCAAGCGCGTGACGCTGGAACTCGGCGGCAAGAGCCCCAACATCATCCTGCCCTCGGCCGATCTGGCGGCGGCGGTGAAGGCGGGGGTGGAGGCCTGTTTCGGCAACACCGGGCAGTCCTGCGACGCCCCGACCCGTATGTTCGTGCCCCGCGCGACCCATGACGCGGCCCTGGAGGTCGCCCGCGCGACCGCCGAGGCGGTGGTGGCCGGCGATCCGACCGATACGGCCACGACCATGGGGCCCTTGGTCTCGAAGCTCCAGTTCGACAAGGTGCAGCGCCTGATCCAGGCCGGCATCGACGAGGGCGCGGTGCTGGTGACCGGCGGGGTGGGGCGGCCCGCGGGGCTGAACCATGGCTGGTTCGTCAAGCCCACGATCTTCGGCGGGGTGACCAACGAGATGACGGTCTCCCGCGAAGAGATCTTCGGCCCGGTCCTCGCGATCCTGCCCTATGACGATCTGGACCATGCCGTGCAGATGGCCAATGACACGCCTTACGGGTTGGCCGCCTATATCTTTGGGCCGGTGGAGGATGCGCGGCCCATCGCGCGCCGCCTGCGGGCGGGCACGGTCAACTTGAATCACCCGGCCTGGGACGTCTTCGCGCCCTTCGGCGGCTACAAGCAGTCCGGCAACGGCCGCGAATATGCCGATTGGGGCATCCGCGACTTCTGCGAGATCAAGGGCATCGTCGGCTGGGAGGGCTGAGGCCCCTTGATCGAGGGGCGCTTCTGCGGCATCCCTGAGGCGAAACGCTCAGAGGTTCCGATGAAACGCCCCGGTATCGAAGCTGTCGCCCGCGCTGCGGGCGTCAGCCGCGCCACGGTCGACCGCGTGCTGCACGGGCGGCTGCCGGTCAGCGCCGAGACCTCGGCCAAGGTCGCTGCCGCCGCCCATCGCCTGGGCTTTCACGCCGCCCCGCAAATCGACCGCGCCCGCGCGGCCGGGGGGCGGGCGCTGCGCTTCGGCTTTCTGCTCATCAAGGAGCGCCAGGCGTTTTACCGCGACTTCGCGAGCCAGCTGTCCGAGGCGGTCGCCGCCCGCGCCGATGTGCGCGGCAGCGCCGAGATCGCCTGGTGCCCCAGCCAGTCGCCGGAGGATTTCGCAAGCCTGATGACCGAGCTCGCCACCCGCTGCGATGTGCTGGCCTGCACGGCGATCAACCATCCCAAGGTGACTGAGACGGTGGAGACCCTGCGCGCCCAAGGCAAGGCGGTCTTTGCGCTCTTGAACGATTTCGCGCAAGGGGTGCGGCAAAACTATATCGGGCTCAACAACTTGTCGGCGGGGCGGGTCGCGGGCTGGATGATCTGCCTCGCGGCGCGGCGCCCCGGCAAGGTTGCGCTGATGCTCGGCTCCAACCGCTGGCACGGCCATGACCTGCGCGAGGCGGGCTTTCGCGCGCAGTTCCGCGAGACCGGCGCGGGGTTGGAGCTTTTGGACAGTCTCGTCACGCTGGAAACCCGCCAGATCGCCTATGAGACCACCCTGTCGCTTCTGGCGCGGCATCCGACGATCAGCGGAATCTGCGTGGCGGGCGGCGGGATGGAGGGGGTGATCGCGGCGCTGCGCGAGACGCGGGCGCCGGGGGATGTGGCCGTGGTGCTGAACGAGTTGACGCCGGAAAGCCGGGCGGCGCTGGCGGAGGGCTATGCCACGATGGCCATCGCGACGCCTTTGGCTGACCTCTGCCGCCAGCTGGTCGCCATGATGATCCCGGCGGCAGAGCACGGCCCCTCGGCCCACCACGGCCAGCTCTTCCTGGAGCCGCGGCTGATCCTGCCCGCCTCGCTCTGAGGCATTTCGCCTCATGCACAGGAAATCGCCTCAGGGCTGAGGCAATTCCCCGTGCCCTTCTTGCCGCAAGCCGGGGGATTTGGCATGCCGACCCCATCCCAACCCATGGAGTTCCCGATGTTCTGGGCGCTGAACCACATGACGACCCCGCAACTGGACATGGGGGCTTTCCTCGACCTCGCGGCGGGCCTTGGCTGCCAGGGGATCGAGCTGCGCAACGACCTGAAGCGCCCGCTCTTCGACGGCAAGTCGCCCACCGAGGCGAAGCGTGACATCGCCGCCCGGGGGCTGCGGCTGGTCGGCCTGAGCCAGGTCTATCCGTTCAACGCCTGGTCGCCCGCCATTGCGGAGGAGGTCCAACGCCTGATCCGCATCGCCACCGAGGTCGGGGCCGAGACGATCAGCCTGATCCCGCGCAACGACGGCACGATGAGCGCCATGGAAGCCGCCGCTGGCCTGACCGCCGCGCTGAGCGGCATCAAGCCGATGCTGGAGGCGGCTGGAATGACTGCCCTGGTCGAGCCCCTGGGCTTCGAACGCTCCTCCCTGCGGCTGAAATCCGATCTGGTGGCCGCGCTGGACGCCATCGGCGGCCCCTACAAGCTTGTGCATGACACCTTCCACCACACCCTTGCCCATGGCGGCCCGCTTTACCCAGAACGCACGGGAATCGTTCACGTTTCCGCCGTGGTGGACCCCGCGCTGGCCCTGAACGAGATGGAGGACGCGCACCGCGTCCTGGTGTTCCAGGACGACCGGCTGGACAATATCGGCCAGCTCGGAGCGC
>CAMFIX010000347.1 GCA_945952425.1 uncultured Pseudorhodobacter sp.
GACCGCTGCAGCCGCTGCTTGCGCAGCGGGTAAAGCCTGTGGCTCATCTTGTCTCTCCCTTATTCCGCCGCCAGCGCCAGGCGCGGGGCATGTTCATAAACCGCTTGGGCCGCCGCGACGCCTGACCCCAGGGCGACATCCGCCCCGGCCTCCCTCAGGCACATCTCGGCCAGGGCGATGGCCGTCAGGCACATCCCCTCGTTCAGATCGCCCAAATGGCCAATCCGAAAGACTTTTCCTGCCAGCTGGGCCAGGCCCGAGCCGAAGGAGGTGTTGTAACGCTCATACCCGATACGGATGACCTCGCGGGCATCGACATGGGGCGGCACACGCACGGCCGTCACCGAGTTCGAGGCCAGCGCGGCGCTTTCCGCGCAGGTCTCCAACCCCCAGGCGGCAACGGCGGCGCGCACGCCCTGCGCCAGCCGGGCATGGCGGGCAAAGACGGCCGGAAGGCCCTCGGCATGCAGCCGATCCAGAGCCACCCGCAGCCCATGCAGGACCGGGGTCGGCGGCGTATGGGGGAAATAGCCCTGCGCCGCCTGCAATTCGAAATCGGCAAAGGCAAAGAACCCGCGGCGCATCGTGGCGGTTTTCGACGCCTTCATCGCCTTGTCGCTGACGCCCAAAATCCCCAGACCCGCCGGGCACATCAGCCCCTTCTGGCTGCCCGTCACCGCCAGATCGACGCCCCATTCATCCATCTCGAAGGGCATCGAGCCGATGGAGGACACCCCATCCACGAACAGCATCGCATCATGCAAGGCGCTGTCCAGCGCCTGGCGCACCCCCGCGACATTGGAGGTCACCCCCGTCGCGGTCTCGTTGTGCGTGACGAAAACCGCCTTGATCTTGCCCTCGCGGTCGGCCCCCAGCCGGCGGGCGAACTCATTGACCGGCGTGCCGGCCCCCCAGGCGAGATCGACCAGCTCGACCTCCAACCCCAGGTCCGCCGCCATCTTGGCCCAGAGCGTGGAAAACTGCCCATGCCGCGCCATCAGCACCCTGTCGCCGGGCGACAGGGTGTTGACGATGGCCGCCTCCCAGGCCGCCGAGCCCGAGCCGGGGATCAGCATGACGCGCTGCGTGGTGCCGAAAACCGGCTTCAGATCGCGGATCAGCCCCAGGACGAAAGCGCCGAATTCGGGCCCGCGCTGGTCTTCCTGCGCCACGTTCATCGCGCGGCGGACGGCTTCGGGCACATTGGTCGGGCCCGGGATGAACAGGTGGTTGGTGCCGGTTCGGAACGGTTTGGTCATGTCGTGTCTCCCTCTGCGGGAACTTTGCGCCCTGCTGAATTTTCATGCAAACGCGGATGGGTTCTGCTGTAATTGCGAATATTTACAGATCGAAAGTTTTGTCATACTGTAAACTAGACAAATGTAAAATGTGTGCGACGGTATGCAAAAGACCTTCATCGGCCCGCAACTGCGCCGCCTGCGGCAGGAACGCGGCGAGACTCAAGGCGCGATGGCCAAGGCGCTCGGCATCTCGGCCTCTTACGTCAACCTGTTGGAGAACAACGAAAGATCGGTCTCGGTCGCCGTGCTTTTGCGGCTGTTCGAGGCCTATGGCGTCGATTGGCGCGACATCGAGAAAGACGACAGCGCGGCCCTTCTGGCCGATCTGCGCGTCGCCCTGCAAGACCCGCTGTTTACAGGCGCCCGCCCCGACCTGCCCCAGCTGCGTGCCGCGCTGGTCCATGCGCCGGACCTCGCCACCGCCTTCCTGCGGCTGCACCGGGCGCAAGGGGCGGCGCTGGACCGGCTGTCGGCGCTCGGCAACACCGATGCCGAAAGCCTGCCCACGCCCGAAGCCGCCGTCCACATGGTCTTTCGCCGCAACCGCAACCATTTCCCCACGCTGGAAGAGGCCGCCAGTCGCTTCTGGCCCCTGCTGCCGCCGCGCGACGAGATCTATACCGCGCTGAAGTCCCGCCTGCGCGACAAGCACGGCGTGACGACCCGGCTTTTGCGCGTGGAAGAGATGCCGGGCACGCTGCGCAGCTATGACGCCGACCGCCGCGAGATTCGCCTGTCCGAGGCGCTGGACCACCCCAACCGCGCCTTCCAGCTGGTGCATATGTGCGCTTTGCTGGGCCACCGCGAGCTGCTGGACGAGCTGACCAAGCGAGCCGACCTTGCCGATCCGGTGGCCCTGGCGCGGCTGCGGATCGAGCTGGCGAATTACTTCGCCGCCGCCGTGCTGATGCCCTATACCGCCTTCCTGGCCGAGGCCAGGGCCACGAAATACGACTTCGACCACCTGGCCACCCGCTTCGGCGTCAGTTTCGAACAGGCCTGCCACCGCGCCACCACCCTGCAGCGCGAGGGCGCCCAGGGCGTGCCCTTCTTTTTCCTGCGCATCGACAAGGGCGGCAATGTCACCAAGCGCTTCAACGCGACCGAGTTTCCGCTCGCCGAATACGGCGGCGCCTGTCCGCGGCTGGACATCCACACCTCGTTCCGCACGCCCGGACGGATCGTGCCGCAATATGTCGAAATGCCCGACGGATCGCGGTTTTTCACCTTTGCCCGCACGGTGGACCGCCCGACCTGGGCACGCCATGCGCAAGACAACCGGCTGGCCGTCGCGATGGGCTGCGCGAGCGAGCACGCCCCCGCCATCGGTTACGCCGAGCCGCTGAGCGCCTCGGCCCCCGTCACCCCCATCGGCATCAACTGCCGCATCTGCCCCCGCACCGCCTGCGACCAACGCGCCCACCAGGCGGTGATCCAGACGGCGCCGGTGGACGAAAAGCGCCGGGGGGCGACACGGTTCGACGGGTGAGGGGCTTCGGGGGGTGTCGCAAAGGCGCAGCAGGCGCGGGCGTGCCGATAACCACGAAAACCGCGCCTGGCCTTGCGCGGCGCGGGCGGTGGCCGTTTGACGCGTGGCCTCAGATGCCGTTCGAGCGCAGCGCACCGGCCTCTCGCAGCGCCGCCAGAAAGGCCGAGAGCGGGCTTTCATAGGCCGGAGCGTCGAAATAACGGTCCTCGATCGTGACCACGCCGTTCCGCGGGTCATAGCTCCAGACCAGCTGATTGCTGTTCATTTGATGTGCTTTCGAAGCGACAAGCGCGCGATGGATACGGGCCTCGCGCGCCTGCGGCGTCAACCCGCGAAAGTCTTCGAGGATGCGGGGGAGATAGGCGGAAAGAGAGGTCACGGGTCGCAGTCTCACCTTGCCTTGGCTGCGCGGGGGGGCATCCGCCTGCGCCCGTGGGAAAAACGACGGGGCAGAGCCCATGCCGTCAGGCCAAGGTGACAGGCCGGGCGCAAAGGTGTCAATGCGTCAGGCGCGCGCCCGGCCGGTGGGGCCTTCCCTGGCCACGCACCCGCCGCCACCGCCGCCCCGTCAACCCGGCTTTCCAGGGCATTTTAGGCATTGAGCCTCTTGGCAGGGGGTCAGAGGCCGCCACTGTTAACCACGGGTTGATTCTCCGGGCGCAAACTGGGGTATACCGTCTCCCAACCCGCCACGTGAGGGCGCATCCCATGCAGATCGGTTCCCAGTTCTCGATGCTGAACGGCGCACAGATCGCGCCGCGGCAGGCGGCCGTGCCGGTCGCCCAAACCCCCGTCCGTCCAGCCTCGCAAGCCGCGGGAACGGGCGATATCAACTCGCTTCTGGCCTATGCCAAGGCGGCAAGCCTGCAGGCCGCCCGGGCCCGTGGGCAAAGGCCGGGCGCACCGAATGACGAGGGCGGCACAGCCGACCGCCCGGGCGAGTGAGGCGGGTGGGCAGACCAATTGCGCTTAAAGCCGAAGCGTCCAGCCCCTAGGCAGAGCCTCGGCACCCGGAAGGCCGCAGCGCGGCGAACGACGGCTGTGACTGCATGATTCTACCCAAAGGCAAGTAGGGTTGCCCTTGCCGACGAAAAGGGCCCCAACCAAGGGGCCAAGCGGCGCGGACTGTTCCAAGCTGCCGAGTGAAACCAAGCTGGAAGGCCAAGGCCAGCCTGGAATTGACGCCGCGGCCGCCGGGCATGGTCGACCATTGCGACGAATGAGCGGCGGAACCAAAGGCTCCGCCCGCGGCCAGCCCCCTGGCCTCCGGCACCAAGCCAGATGTCCGCCCGACGCATAGGCGACCGCCTCGGCCGCGGGCCGG
>CAMFIX010000348.1 GCA_945952425.1 uncultured Pseudorhodobacter sp.
CTGCTGCAGATTCGGATGTCAAACTCTGCAGATATTGGTGGCGAGCCACACTGACTGTGAGTTGACACCAGAACCTGCAGAAAAGCGGGAATAGGTGGGAACTGGCGGTAAGGGCTGAAAAAGCCCAAGGAAATAAGGGGAATGGGGACGAATAGGGCGCCGAGAACTCGCTTGGGGCAATGTCCGCAGAAGGCCGCGAAATGTGCCGATTTGGTGGTGCCGAGACGTCGGAGGGGCCTGGCGGGCGCCTCTACAGTGCAGGCGTTTAAGGGTCCGTTTAGACGCGACAAAATGACCATTGGGTGCGCGGAAACCGGCTTTCTAGGAGCTGGAAATGGCGGCGGAACTGGGAAACCGCCTTCCCAGTTCCATTGGCGCTTCCCAGTTGCAGGTTAAGATGCGGAAAACACGTGAAAATGTAGGTCTAGCGGCTTGGACATGACCGCGACCGAACTGGGAAGCGATTCCGGTCTCAGGCGGTCACAAACGGCTGATCAGGAGCTCGCCAACCGGCTTCCCCGCGCCCGCCTTCGCCGCGATCGTATAGGTGGTTGCGACTTCCTCGATCGCAAATGCGCCGAATATCTGCCGTATCTCGGGCACGTCGTTGATCGACATGACGAAGCGGCCCTGGCAGGCGCCGAGCTGCTGCGCGATGCGGGCGAAGTCGGAGCGGTCGAAGATCGCCTTGCCATAGTCGGTCTCGCAGCCCCAGTAGGGCGGATCGAGATAGAACAGCGTTCCGGGGCCGTCATAGCGGGCGAGGCACTCTTGCCAATCCAGGCACTCGATCACCACGCCAGCGAGGCGGCTGTGCAAGTCCTCGAGCATCGGCTCCAGCGTCGTCAAATTGAACCGCCCGGGGCGGTCCTTCGAGACGCCAAAGTTTCGGCCGCTGACCTTACCGCCGAAGGCGGTGCGCTGCAGGTACAGGAACCGCGCCGCGCGCTCCAGGTCGGTCAGGGTGTCGGGATCGGTGGCGACCAGGCGGTCGAACTCGGCCCGCACCGTTAGCTGGAACCGCAGCACGTCGAGGAATTGGGGATAATGGCGCTGGAGGATGCGGAAGAGGTTGGAGACCTCCCGGCCGCGGTCGTTGATCACTTCGGCCCTGGGGCGGGTCGAACGGCGCAGAAAAATCCCGCCCATGCCGACGAAGGGTTCGACATAGGTGGTGCAGGGCGTGGCGTCGAGAAGGGAGCAAATGCGTTTGGCCAGGTTGCGTTTGCCGCCCAGCCAGGGCGCGACGGGAAGAGCCCGGGGAGCCGGGGTCATCATGGGAGGCATGGGGGTCCTGTATGTCTGATGATACTGGAACATAGCGGGAACAACCCGTAGCAGCATAGCGATTTTTCACGCGCGACGCGAAGTTCCGCCACAGCAGACTACGCGTGCGGTCCTGTCGAAGATCTGCGCGCCGATCGACTGCTTACTCTGTCGTAAGTGCCTGGTAGCATGCCAGCTCTTGCGAATTGCGGAAATCTGCCTTCTGCTTCGCTTTGGCGCCTTCGGTCAGGTAGGACGGTTCTCCATAAGCGGCGATCACCATCTTCCGGGCAAGGCTCAGTACTTCACCTTCGAACGACGAACTATAAAGCGCCATTACCTTCGACATAGGTATATTGTTCTGCCTAGCAAACATCACTTGATCAGCCATTTGGCCGACAAAATCGCAGGTTTCATTGGTCTTGCTCTCGTCAGCCAAAGCAGCGCTGACAAAAAGCATGCACGAAAACGCGGCGGTGGCAATAGTGCCAATCATGCTGTCCATGGTCTAACCTTTTGTAATAAATGGAACTTCGTTACAGTTGTGCGCTGATGAGACCACTTGGCCTTCCAGATTGCGCGGCTACCATAGAGTCAGCACACCACGAACCCGACCTGCAACTCGCATCGAGTTGATCTGCTCTCCAGCAACCGCTTTTGGCGGGTAGAGCGGATTATCCGAGAGGATGGTTATGGAGCGTGGCCGTCCCTTTGGGTCAAAATCAAGCGGAATCAGGCGCTTAATGAAGGCTTCGCCATCCAGAGAGAAAGCGTACACTCCCGGCCTTTGAACGATCTTTTCCATGAGATGCACCAGGACGAGAGCGCCATCCGGGATCGCCGGGGCCATGCTGTCGCCTTGGACCTGCACGAGGACGGTGACGTCGGCATTGATCTGAAGGCGTTGCATCCAGGCGGTGGGGACGATCAGGGGCGCGGCCTCGGGGCCGTCGACAGCGACCACGCCGCGCCCGGCAGAGACGGACAGGTCCATGCGACGCAGGCGGACACAGTCATAGCCATCGATTCGCACGCTGCCATGACCAGGCTTGCCATAGTCGGGCGGCTCGACAAGCGCCGTCCGGCCCGTGAACGCTTGTCCAGGTGGGCGCAGCATGTCGCCGTGGCCATTCAACAGCCAGTCGGAACTGATCCCGTAACGCTCTGATATTCTTTCGAGAAACTTTCTGGAAGGCGGGGAAAGATCGGCCTCTAGTTGACCAACCAAGCCGCTGCTGAACCCCAGCGAAACCCCGAAATCGCGCTGACTTATTGCCAGCGATTTTCGAAACGATGCCAGTCGTTTTCCGGGGCTATCCGTCAATGGATAACAATCCTAGTTGACGGCTAGTTTTACTAGCCGTATGTTGACTATTATAACGAGCCGCAAGGGCAAGCCATGGAGTCAACGTATGGCACTTAACGTGCATAATTTCCAGCCGGGAGCGGCGCTGCATCAGTCGATTGTCGCTGTGCTGCACTCCCGTGGGATCACCTATCAGCAGATGATCGCAGACCTGGGGTTGCAGTTTCACCAGGCACGGGCTGCGACCCTGGGCGTGTCGCAGGGGGCCACGGGCAAGAAACACCTTGGGCAAATCCTTGATTTCGTAGGTATCGAGGATGTCGCGGTTCTGTTCGCCATGCGGATGGAGCGCGACTTGGCCGACCTGAAACGCGGGATGGCCGCGTGATGATCGACCGCAACGCCCTGACCGTGATCGACGGTGATGCGCTGATCGCTGACCGCGACCTGTCTGAGGTGCTTGGGTTTGCCAAGGTTGGCAACCTGCATGCCGTCATCGAGCGCCATATCGACGAGCTTGAAGACTTCGGGGAGGTTTTTCTGCGCGTTCAGAAAAACCCCTCCAGCCGCGGCGGACGCCCGACCAAGACCTACATGCTGAACGAGCACCAGGCGACGGCGGTTTGCCTTTGGGCTGAGACGCCCAAGGCGCGGGCCGGTCGCAAGCTGATCATCGAGGTCTTCACCGCCTGGCGCAAAGGCCAGTTGCCCGAGATGCACGCGCCTGCGGTCGATCCCTTCGATGCGATGGCGGGTCGGTCGGGCCATGTGCGCGATCACCTGACGGCCATCGCCAATATGCCGACGCTGGCGCGTGAGGCGACCCATCTGCCGATTTGGTCGAATGGTCGCCGCCCGGACTGGTGGTCGCACTACGAGTTGCGGACCTTTCTGACCGAGAGCCATCGCCAGATGACGCTGTCTCAGTGCTGCGCCGAGGTCGAGCGCCGGTTCGGTCGGCCGTTCAGCGCATCGACGCTGCAACGCTATTGGGCGCTGCTGGACCGGGTCATCGGCCCCACCCCGCAGCCGACCCTCCCCCGCCCATCCAAACCCAAGAAGGAAGCCGCATGATGCTGTTTTCCCGGCTGCGCGAGAGCGTCGCGTTTCTGATTTGCCCCGAGCTGCGGGACCAGATCGAGGTCACCGCCGCAATGTGGGCCGCGGATCGCCCCGGCTATAGCGGAACCACAAAGCCCCTGGAGCGGGCAGAGCGGGACCGGCGCGAAGAGAAGTGGTTTTTCGAGGTCGAAAAGGCCTACGCCCACCAAGAGGCATGCAGGGAGCGGTTGGAAGCCGCGTCGGTGCGCTTTGATCGCATCTGCAAGCTTGGCGGCGGTGAGCTGGCGTTGCGTCGCGCGGTCGATGCCGCGGGCCATATGCTGATTGCGCGGCAGGAGTTGGCGCGGGCGGTGAACCGCTACACCGCGACCAGGGATGCCGAGATCATTCGCGTCCAGCGGGCCTGTGCCGGCTGAAGCCACGAAATACCCCTGCGCCTCTCCCACCCTCGGCGCGGGGTCAGCGGCCCGGGCC
>CAMFIX010000349.1 GCA_945952425.1 uncultured Pseudorhodobacter sp.
ACCCAGCCCGGATGCGGGTAGTGCTGCGGGAATTCCTTTTGCGCCGAGGCCACCGGCCGCAAGTCGGCATCGAAAATGATCGCGCGCGAGCTGGTGGTGCCCTGGTCGATGGCGAGAATGGTCATGTCGTCCTCCCTTTCCGGCAGATAAACCGAAAAGCGCGGCGGCGGCTAGCGCGCCCGCCAGGCGTCGAGGATATAGCGCGCGGTCATCAGGTCCAGATGCGCGCCGCCGCCGTTCTTGGCGATGGTGATCTCGTCGCCCAGCCGACGGAAGTCGCCGTCGTAGAAATCGGCCAGCACATCGGCCTCGGTGATCGCGCCCGAGGCGATGGGGTCGATCAGCTCGCCGATATGATGCACGGTCGTGGCGCGGGCATCGACGAAGACGCGGGCGCGGCGCATCGCCATATCGTCCACTTCGCGCATCTGGGGGTTATAGGCGCCGATCAGGTCCAGGTGCTGACCCGGCCGCAGCCAGTCGCCCTGGATGACCGGAGTATGCGACATGGTGGCGGTGCAGATCACATCGGCGGCGCCGACGGCGGATTCCAGGTCGCGGGCGGCCTGCAGGCCCATCTCCGCCGCCATGGCCTCGGCCGCGGCCGGGCTGCGGTTCCAGACGGTGAAACGCGCCTCGGGCCAAAGGCTGCGATAGGCGCCCACCATCGAGCGCGCCACGGTGCCCGCGCCGACCAGCAGGAAGTTGCGCGCGTCCTTGCGCGCCAGTTTCGAGGCCGCGTAAAGGCTGTCGCCCGCGGTCTTCCACTTGGTGACCAGCGCGAAATCCATCACCGCGGTCAGCTCTCCGCTGACATCGTCGAACAGGTTCACCACCCCGTGGATCGAGGGTTTGCCGCGCGCCGCATTGCCCGGCACCACGGTCGCGACCTTGACCAGCGCGCCGACCCCGGTGATCCAGGCGGCGCGGTCCAGCATCGTGTCGGGACCGCGGTAGAGAAGCAGGTCGGCAAGCTCTCCCTTCGGCTGGCGATGGCCGGTTTCGAAGGCCTGCAAAAGGCCCTCCCAGCTCAGCAGCCTTTCGGCATCCCCGGTCACGAATTCCATCACAGCCCCGCCTCTTGCACCGTCAAAAGCCCTTCCGCCACCAGCCGCCTAGCCCAGGGCTGCCAGCCCTCGAAAAGATGCACGCCCCAGCCGCGCGCCTCGGCGGCCGCGATATTCTCGGGCCGGTCGTCGGTGAACAGCAGCGCCTCGGGGGGCAGGCCGCAGTCGGCTTCGACCATGGCGTAAATCTGCGGATCGGGCTTCACCACGCCCATCCGCCCCGAGACATATTCGCGGTCGAACTCGGACAGGAAATCCATCTTCGGCCGGGCCTCGTCATAGGAATAGCGCCCGAAATTGGTCAGGGCAAAGACCGGCACGCCCTTGGCCCGCAGCGCCCGCAACAAAGCGATGGAGCCTTCGATCCGGGGCGAGGCGAGCTCGTCCCAGCGATCGTACCACATGCGGATCTCGGGCGCCCAGTCGGGGTGACGGTCGGCCCAGTCATAGATCGTCTCGCGGAACAGCGCCCCGGCATCGACGGCCAGGTTCATCCCGTGCAGATCGACGGCGGCAAACAGGGCTTCGCGCCGGGCGGGGCCGATCTCGCGGTCATAGAAGGCTTCGGGCTGCCAATGGGTCAGCACATTGCCGATGTCGAAAATCACAGCCTGAATCATGCCCTTCGCCTCACCGCCTCGCGCCAGAGCGTATAAAGCCCGGCCCCGATGATGAGCACAATCCCCAGCCAGCCCCGCGCATCGGGGAATGTGCCGAAGAAGACCAGGCCCCAGATGACGGCCAAAGGCATCGAGGTATATTCGAAGGGTGCGACCAGCGCGGCCTCGTTCATCCGGTAGGCCTGCGCCATCAGCATGCCGCCCGCCGCGACGGCCGCGCCCGTGCCGAGGAAGAAGATCCAGTCATGCCCGCCCGGCAGCACCCAGGGGCGGAAGAGGAAGGCCAGCGAGGCATCGGCCGACCCCGCCAGGTGCCCGTCGCCCGTCCAGAGCCCCATCGAGACCGAGGTGACGATGAAGCCGCACTGGGTGTAGAAATTGATCGTCGCCGCTCCCTCCGTCGCCCGGGCCGAGCGCGTCATGGTCTGGGTCGTCGCATAGGTGAAGGCCGAAAGCAGCACCAGCATGGCGGCCCAGCGGAATTGCCCCTCGGGGTTCAGCATGACGATGACACCGACGAGCCCCACGACGACCGCGGTCCAGCGATGCCAGCCGACCCGCTCGCCCAGGAAGACCACCGACAGAAGCGTCAGAAGGATCGGGGCGATGAAGCCGATGGCGGCGGCATCGGCGAGGGGCAAGGCGGCGAGGCCGAGGAAATAACTGGCGTTCGAGACCATGACGATCATCGCCCGGGCCAGGTGAAACCCCGGCCGCCGCGTCCGCCAGATCGCCCCTTGCCCGGTGGCCGCGGCAAAGCTGAGGATGAAGATCACCCCGATCAACCCGCGCACCAGGATGACCTCGTGCAGCGGATAGGCGCCCGACAGCGCCTTGATGCACAGGTCGTTCAGCGAGAGCGTGGCCGAGCCGGCCATGGCGCAAAGGATGCCCAGCACGACATGCCGGCGATGCGCGGCATCGGCCGCGAGGGAAAGGCTTTCGGAAGACATGGGGAGAGCCTAGCGCCGCGCCATGGGCGATTCTGTCCCGGAAACGACCCACTCCGGCCGGGCCGAATTTTCTGCGAAAATTCGCGTGGCTGACGCGGTTAGTCCGCCTTCGCCGCCCGCATCACCCGCTCCATCACCTCCAAAAAGCGCGAGCGGTCGGCCTTGGAGAACCCCTTTCCGCCGCCCTGCCGGAACGGGTCGGCGCTGCGCAGGTCGGCCATCAGGTCGCGGGTGGCGAGCACCATGCCGATGTTCTTGGCCGTCAGCTCCTCGCCATTGTGCTTGACGACGCGGGCGCCGCCTTCGATGCAGCGCGCAGCGAGCGGGATGTCGCCTGTCACCACCACGTCGCCGGGCCCGGCGCGTTCGGCGATCCAGCGGTCGGCTTCGTCGAGCCCCGCACCGACATAGACCGCCTCGACCAGCGGATTGGCCGAGGGCCTTATGCCGCCGTTGCAGACCAGCACCATTTTGACGCCATGGCGCGTTGCCACCGCCTCGGCCTCGGCCTTCACCGGGCAGGCGTCGGCATCGACATAGATCATGCCTTCAGCGCCCTTGCATGGAAGGCGACATGGTCCTCGATGAAGGTCGAGACGAAGAAGTAGGAGTGGTCATAGCCCTCCTGCCGGCGGATCGTGCCCGGCGTGCCGCTGGCGGCGAGCGCATCCTGCAGCGCGTCGGTTTTCAAGAGGTTCAGGAACTTGTCCGCCATGCCCTGGTCGACCAAAAGCGGCAGGTTCAGCGCGCCGCCCGCGATCAGCAGGCTGGCGTCATGCGCGGCCCAGCTGGTCTCGTCCGGCCCGAGATAGGCCGCGAACTGCTTGCGGCCCCAGTCCGAGCCGGTGGGATTGCTGATCGGCGCGAAGGCCGAGACCGAGCGGAACCGCCCCGTCAGCCGCGCGGCGAGCGTCAGCGCGCCATGGCCGCCCATCGAATGGCCGGTGATCGCCTGGCGGGTCATGTCCAGGGGGAAGGCGGCCAGCACGCCGGGCAGCTCTTCGGCGATATAGGTCCACATGTTGAAATGCGGGGTCCAGGGGGCCTGGGTCGCATCGACGTAAAAGCCCGCGCCCTGGCCGAGGTCATAGGCGGCGTCATCGGCCACGCCCGGTCCGCGGGGGGAGGTGTCGGGGAAGACAAGGGCCACGCCTTCGCGCGCGGCAAAGGCCTGGGCGCCGGCCTTGACCATCGCATTCTCATGCGTGCAGGTCAGGCCCGAGAGATACCAGAGGACCGGGAAGGGGCCCTCGCCGGGCGGCAGGTAAAGCCCGAAGGTCATGTCGCAGGAACAGGCGCGGCTGGCATGGCTGACGACCAGCTGGCGGCCGCCGAAGGCCTTGGTCTCGGAGAGCACGTTCATCGCCTTGCCTTTCCTCTTTCGGACATGTCCCTTGGGGGTTGCGCCCACCCCGGCTAGCCGCAGGGGGCTCCGCCGTCAAGCGGGGCCCTGCCGACCCTGCCC
>CAMFIX010000350.1 GCA_945952425.1 uncultured Pseudorhodobacter sp.
CCCTGGGCAGAGGTCTGAAGTTCAGCCATGGATCACTCCTCCCCTTCCTGCTTGGGCGTGGCGGCCAGCGATTTCAGCAGGGCCGGGTCTTGCATGACCTTGGCGATCAGCTCTTCGGCGCCGGTCTTGCCGTCCATATAGGTCATCAGGTTGGAAAGCTGCGTGCGCGCTTCCAGCAGTTTCGCCAGCGGCTCGACTTTTTTCGCAATCGCGCCGGGGGTGAAGTCGTCCATCGATTCGAAGGTGATGTCGACGGCAAGGTTGCCCTGCCCCGTCAGCGTGTTCGGCACCGAAAACGCGGCGCGCGGCTTCATCGACTTCATCCGGTCGTCGAAATTGTCGACGTCGATTTCCAGGAACTTGCGGTCGGCCACGGCCGGCAGCGGCTCTTCGGACTTGCCCGACAGGTCGGACATGACGCCCATGACGAAGGGCAGTTGCACCTTCTTTTCGGCGCCGTACAGCTCGACGTCGTATTCGATCTGAACCCGGGGGGCCCGGTTCCGTGCGATGAATTTCTGCGAACTCGTGGACATTCTTAGGCTCCTTGCTGAGACGTGTACCCGCGTCCGGGGTGCGTTTTTCCGCGGTTATCTATCAGTCGTCGTCTTGGTCCTTGATCCCGCCCACCGTGCGGACCATTTCCAGCCCTTCGGGGGCCATGTCCTTGATGATGGTCAGAAAATCCGCCCCCACCAGCCGTTTGGCACGTTCCAGGATGACCGGAACCGGGCTGGAGGGTTCGTAACGCTTGAAATAGTCGATCACCCGGTCGATGGCGGCACGCGCGTCAGCCGCGCTTTCCACCGTGCCCGACATTGCCCCCCCGCCACCGCGCGGCGCCGGGCGCCCCGCCGAGGCTGCCGGGGCCGCCTCTTCCTCGGCTTCCTCTTCCACGGGCGCAGCGTCGCCCGCTGCGAATTCGGCCATATGCTTGACCATCGAAGCGGCGAGCTTCTGCAGGTCGGAAATGTCCATCCCCGAACCCGGGGCCGCATCCATCACCTTGCGGTCGATGGCCTTCAGATCGGCGACCACGGTGCGCGCGGCCTCCAGCGTCTTGGCCAGGACCTCCGGATCGGTGTCCTGGAAGGCCGCCCCGATGGACGAGCGGTTGAACTCGGCCGTCTGGTCCTCGCCCATCGGCACTTCGCCGTAAGCCTGCTGGATCTGCAGGATCGAGGCGCGGCCGAAGGTCCGGCTTTGGGTCAAGGGCACGCGGCGGATATAGCGCAGCGTGCGGGAAGGGTTCACCAGGTCGCGGATCGCGTTGATCCGCATCGTCGGGTCGTTGTCGTCGTCGGCATCCAGCTCGGGGTGGCAGGTGTCCCAGCGTTCCTCCAGCAGGCGGCGCATATAGGTCGTGACATCGGCAAAGCCCGCGATGCCCTTGGTGTTCAGCCGCGCCTCGCCCAGGATCACCGCGGCGCGCAGATCCTGCGCCCGCTCCAGGATGGCCAGGGCCGCGGATTCCACCGCCTTGAAGTCGGGCTCTTCGCCCGCCACGATCGTGTCGCCCATCTGCTTTTCTTCGCCGGGCGTCGCGATGCGCTGCAATTCCATGAAGTCGAAGTCGTATTCCAGGTTGTCCCCGGACGGGCCCTCCCCCTCGCGGTCGGCCAGAAGCGCGTCCAGATCCATCTTCCAACCCTCCCGGCCCCGGTTGATCCTGGGCGCTCGACTTCCGGCAAATTCTTGGCAGGAGGCCCGCCGGTTCCCCTCCTGTCAGGCCTTGCGGCGTCCTGAAACTCCGCAAGTCCCCACCCAGCGGCCCGGCAACTATGACTGCAGGAGAACCCCGTCTGTCAATCGTCTGTTGCGGCCCGCTTCGTCTTGTAAGCGTTTTGCCAGAAAGGATTACCTCGGATCAGGTGAAAAGCGCGGGGTTTTTCCCCCTGCCCGGCGGCGGCACCCGCCGCGACAGGCTGCCGCAGGGTCAAGGCCCCGAGAATCGCAGCCCCGCGCGCCGGTTTCGCAGCCCCGTCGGGCGGCCTATTGACGGAATCACCAAGGCAGGCGTTCACTTCCTCCAAGGCGCGAGGGGCGCTTTGAGGGGAATCATGGTGGGCAAAGCCAAGTCACGCGCGGGCGCAGGGCTCGGGGCGATTGCGGGGATGGTCCTGGGCGCGGCCGTCTGCGGCCCGGCCCTGGCCGAGACCCCGGTGCCGGGCGGCAAGCTGACGGTCGAGATGAACAAGTTCGAGCCTGCGGATGGTGGCGGCTGCCGGGCCTATTTCCTGTTCCAGAACCAGACCGGCACCAGTTTCGAGGCCTTCCAGATGTCGCTGGCCATCTTCAACAAGGACGGCGTCATCGACCGGCTTCTGGCCATCGACGCGGCCCCCCTGCCGGTCGCACGCACCACGCTGAAGCTCTTCGACATCCCCGGCATCGCCTGCCCCGACATCTCTCAGGTCTTGCTGCACGACATCCCCGCCTGCAAGCCGCAGAACGGCGAGAACCAGGACTGCTTCCCGCTGATCGAGCTGAAAAGCCGCACCTCCGCCGCCTTGGTGGAGTGATGGAGGCGCTCGCCCATATCCCCGCCGCCGCCTGGCCGGTGCTGATTATCCTGGCCTGCCTTTCCGCCCTGTCGCTGGCGCTGATCGTGGCCAAGGTGGTGCAGCTGGCCCCCGTGATGGGCGGCGGTCCCGCGCGCGAGGCCGCGATGCAGGCTTTCCTTCAGGGCGACCAGGGCGCCCTGGCCCTGGCACCCAAGACCCCGGCCGACCGGGTGATGCTGACCGCGATGCAGGCGCTTTCCGCGGGCCTGCCGCTGCCCGCGGTCGAGGCCGAGGCGACGCGGGCCGGCAATGAAGAGGTGGCCGCCATGTCCTCCTGGCTGCGGCTTCTGGACCTGATCTCGATGGTCTCGCCGCTTCTGGGGCTGCTTGGCACCGTGCTCGGGATGATCAAGAGTTTCCAGGATCTCTCGGCGGCGCAGGGTTCGGCCAATGCCTCGGTGCTGGCGGGCGGCATCTGGGAGGCGCTGATCACCACGGCGGGCGGGCTTTTGGTCGCCATCCCCGCCGCGGTGGCCGCGAGCCTGCTGACCGCAAGGGTCGAGGCCGCGAGCCTCAAGATCGAAAGCGCCACGACCCGCCTGATCGCGCTGAGCCAGCGCCGGTAGCGGGATGGCCCAGGCCCGCCCCCACCGATCCGCCGCGCCCCGTAGGTCGGGGGCCACCCCGACTCTGCGCCCCACCACCGACCTGGCCGCCCCTCGCCCCCACGCGCCCCGCAGGTCGGGGGACACCCCGACTCTGCGCCCCCCGACTCTGCGCTCCACGTCTCCCCGCCGACCGCACCCATCCTGGTCGTCATCCCCTCACCCCACCTCCCCCGCGAGGCCGCCATGCCGGTGACGCTCCGCCGTCCGCCGCCGCGGCGCATGGGCCTGTCGGTCGTCTCGATGATCGACGTCATGATGATCCTGCTCTTCTTCTTCATGATCACCTCCTCTTACCTGAACCTCGACATGATCCCGGCGCTGCAGAAGTCCGAGGCCGATCCGACGGCCGCCTCTCAGCCCGCCGCTCCTGGGGCCGCCCAGACGATCCTGGTGCGCATCGCGGCGGATGGGAGCCTTCGGATCGGCGGCCAGGGTTTCGATGCCGCGGGGCTGGAGAGCCACCTCCGCACGCGGCTCGCGGCAGAGCCCATGACGCAGGTTCTGCTCTTTCCCTCCGGCGCGGCGGATCTGCAGGCGCTGGTCAGCGCGATGGATGCGGTGACGCGGGCGGGGGCGAGCCGGGTCAAGGTCATCCGCATCGAGGCCGCGCCATGACGGTTTTCGCTGCGCAGCATCGGCCCGCATGGCACCCGTGCAGCGCAGACGGACCGCCCCTGCCCGCCCCCAAGCCGCAGGACAAACCCCCAGCTTTCCAAGGCCTTGGCCGAAACCACACCCCGCACCCAGCCACAAGACACCCCGCCCCCCCCCATCGCGCCCCGACCAGAACCGGAGGTTTCGCGGCGCAGCAAACCCTCCCTTGCCCCGCCCCCTTCGCTGCGCAGCATTCCGCGAGGGCTGCCCCATGAAACTCCGCCGCCCCCCCCACCCGGTCGAGCGCGAGACCGTCGTCGCCCTGATCGACCTGACCC
>CAMFIX010000351.1 GCA_945952425.1 uncultured Pseudorhodobacter sp.
CCGAAAGGACACCCAATGACCCGTCACAACGCCCGCACCATCCTGCCCGCCACCGGCACCGAGATCAGCGCCAAGTCCTGGCTGACCGAGGCGCCGCTGCGGATGCTGATGAACAACCTCCACCCGGATGTCGCTGAAAACCCTCATGAATTGGTGGTGTATGGCGGCATCGGCCGCGCCGCCCGCACCTGGGAGGATTTCGACCGCATCTGTGCGGCGCTCCGCGACCTCGAGACCGACGAGACGCTGGTCGTGCAATCCGGCAAGCCCGTGGCCATCGTCCGCACCCATGCCGACGCCCCGCGCGTGCTGATCGCCAACTCGAACCTCGTGCCGCATTGGGCGACCTGGAAGCATTTCAACGAGCTGGATGCCAAGGGCCTGATGATGTATGGCCAGATGACCGCGGGCTCCTGGATTTACATTGGAACTCAAGGCATTGTGCAGGGAACTTACGAGACCTTCGCCGAGGCCGGGCGTCAGCATTATGACGGGAGCCTCAAGGGCCGCTGGATTCTCACGGGGGGCCTTGGCGGCATGGGCGGGGCGCAGCCGCTGGCGGCGGTCTTCGCGGGCGCCTGCTGTCTGGCGGTGGATGTCGACGAGACCCGCATCGACTTCCGCATCCGCACCCGCTATCTGGATGCCAAGGCGAAGACCCTGGACGAAGCCCTTGATCTGATTGCCAAATGGACCGCCGCGGGCGAGGCGAAATCCGTGGGCCTTCTGGGCAATGCCGCCGAGATTTTCCCGGAAATCTACGCCCGCATGAAGGCCGGGGGGATGCGCCCCGACATCGTCACCGACCAGACCTCGGCCCACGATCCCCTCCACGGCTATTGCCCCGCAGGCTGGACCCCGGCCGAGTGGCGCGCCAAGCAGGAGACCGATCCCGAGGCGGTGCAAAAGGCCGCCCGCGCCTCGATGCGCGCCCATGTCGAGGCCATGGTCAACTTCTGGAACGCGGGCGTTCCCACGCTGGATTACGGCAACAACATCCGCCAGGTTGCCAAGGAGGAAGGCTTCGAGAACGCCTTCGCCTTCCCCGGTTTTGTGCCCGCCTATATCCGCCCGCTCTTCTGCAAGGGCATCGGCCCCTTCCGCTGGGTGGCGCTCTCGGGCGACCCCGAGGATATCCGGAAAACGGATGAGGCGATGAAGCGCCTCTTCCCCGAGAACACCCACCTTCACCGCTGGCTCGACATGGCCGGTGAGCGTATCGCCTTCCAGGGCCTGCCCGCCCGCATCTGCTGGATCGGCCTCGGCGACCGACACCGCGCGGGGCTGATGTTCAACGAAATGGTGGCCAGGGGCGAGCTGAAGGCCCCCATCGTCATCGGCCGCGACCACCTCGACAGCGGCTCCGTCGCCTCCCCCAACCGCGAGACCGAGGCCATGCGCGACGGCTCTGACGCCGTCAGCGACTGGCCGCTGTTGAACGCTTTGGTCAACACGGCCTCTGGGGCGACCTGGGTCAGCCTGCACCACGGCGGCGGGGTCGGCATGGGCTTCAGCCAGCACGCGGGCGTCGTCATCGTGGCCGACGGTACGCCCGAGGCGGCCAAGCGGCTGGAGCGCGTGCTCTGGAACGACCCGGCCTCGGGCGTCTGGCGCCATGCCGATGCGGGCTATGAGATCGCGAAGGACTGCGCCATCGCCAACGGCTTGCGCCTGCCGGGCATCCTGGGGAACTGAACGGCGCCCCTTGCAACGCCACACCTCCGGGCGCATGATCGGCCCGGAGGTGTCCCATGTCCTGGCTCTCGCGTCTCGCCGAACGTCAAATCCTGAAAACACAGCTGAAAGGCGGGCTGCAAGGCCTTGCGGGTGAAGGCAAACCCCTGCCCGACCGTCCCGGCGATGCTTTCGTCAGCGCAGGCGATGCGGCGGGATTTCGCATCATGGCCGAAGCCGGCTGCCTGCCCGAAGAGATCACGCTGAAAAAGCAGGCCCTGGCCCAGGCCGAACATCTCGCGACCCTCCCCGAGGGCCCCGAGCGCAAGGCGGCGATGGCCAGGCTCGCCGATCTGCAGATGCGCCAGGCCATGGCCGAGGAAGCCCGCCGCGCCTTCCTGAAGGGCTGAACGGCGCAAGATCACCCCCCTACCGGCTACCACCCTGCCCGCGCCGATTGACATCGGGTAGCTGCCCAAGGCCCCGCTTGCATTTCATCGGTCCAAAAATATCCCGGGGGGAGTCCGCCCCCGGGCGGACGGGGGGCGGCGCCCCCCTGAATGTATCTCTTGCGGCAGAGCCGCTCCGCTCAGGTCCGGGGGTTCCGGGCGGAAGCCCCGGTCCAGATCGGGTTCGACCAGGCCCGCTTGCCCGCCGCATCAATGACCGCCGCCCGCACCCAGGGCGAGTTGTTCAGCCGCTCCAGCGGCACCTCGCCCCGCGTCAGGCTCTCGCCATGGACGGCCTTGGCCCCCGTCCCCCAGCCGATCGCCACGATCGACCGCACGGCCGAGCATTCTACGACCAGCTTGCCCTCCTCGACCCGCACATCCCGCAGCTCGGGCCCGGTCGTCGAATAGAAGGCCCCCGCCTTCAGCGCCGCCAAGAGCGCCTCGGGCGTATTCTCCGTGGCCTTCACCATGACCCAGCCGCCGAAATGGTCGGGCTCGCTGAAATGCGCGTCGTCGGTGGCGATCAGCGTCAGCCGCCGCCCCTCGGTCAGAAGCTGGTCGGCGACGAAGAACCCGTCCGGCCGGTCGCAGCCGGTGGCGCAGCCGTGGTTATAGATCTCGACCGCATGGGCCGCGGTGATCGACCTCGCATCGTCGAAGGTCAGCGAGGACCATTGCGGATGGGCAATCGCGACGAATGCCCCAGCCGCCACGGCGCGGGCGGCGATCTCGGGCCCGGTCTCCTGCCCCGCGACGGGGATGAAATCGGGCGAGTGCGAGGGTTTGAAATCGGTGGGCAGGCCCACGGCGAGGATATGCCAGAGCTCGCCGTTCTCCATGGCGCCCGAATGCAGCTCGGCCCCCAGGATCGTCGTGAAGTCCTTGTCGCGGAAGGGCAAGGTGTCGGTGATCGGATAGCCGTAGCGGCCGACGAAATGGTCGGTCAGCGCCAGGAAGTCGTAACCTTCCGCCTTATAGCGGCGGCAGACCTCGGCCACCGACAGAACCCCGTCGGAGTTGGTCGAATGGGTGTGCAGGTTGCCGCGCCAGAAGCGGCCGGGCTCGGTGAAGGCGGGAAGGGTCAGCATGAGAAGCTCCGAAGTTTTCCCATCTGCTACACCGCGGCCGGTGACGTTTCCACGAAAGAAGCGACACCGGGGGGAGAGAAAAATTTTCGTCGAAAATTTTTCGGCGCGGCCCCGGTCGTGGGGGCCTTCAGATGCGGAAAAGCGGCTGCAACAGGCGCGGCACCCAGGCGTTGAAGCGCAGCGCCGCATCGGTGGCGGCGAGGCAGATGCAATCCTCCCCCGGCTCGGCCACCGGCTGGTGGTTCAGCTCTTCGCCCGCGATCTCGACATCGCCCGGGCCGAAGCGGGCGGTTTCGTCGCGGAAGGCGCCGCGCAGGACCAGCGTCAGCTCGCGCCCGCGGTGGCCGTGGTCGGGCACGGCCTGGCCGCCCGGAATGTGCAAGAGCCGCGCCGAGGCCCGGGCCGAGGTCGGCAGGATCGCCTGGCGCACGCCCATGCCGAGCTTGCGCCATTTCACCGCGTCCAGATCGCCGCCGATATAGGGCAAAAGCGCTCCCGGCAGGGTCGAGCGGGGCGGGCTGGACGGACGCGCCTCTTGCCCGCCCAGCCGCGCCAGGCAGGTTTCCAGCGCATCCGGCGCCAAGGCCTCGGCCGCTTCGCCCGGCGGCGTGGTTTCCAGGACCGCGCCCCCCAGCGCCTCCAGCGCCATCAGCCGCCCCCGGCAGTCGTCGCAGAGGCTGACATGGGCCGCAACGACAAGCGCGAAGGCCTCGGGCAGGGTTCCGGCCGCATGGCCTTGCAGCAAATCCTCGGTCAGGTGATGGCGGATCATTCGGTGTCTCCCAGCCGCGCCCGCAGGCGTTCGAGGCCCAGGCGGATGCGGGATTTGATCGTGCCGAGCGGAAGCCCGGTC
>CAMFIX010000352.1 GCA_945952425.1 uncultured Pseudorhodobacter sp.
GAGGACCAGATCGACACCGCCGCCCCGCACCGCCCCGACGGGCTTTACGGCCTGTCGAAATGTTTCGTCGAAGACCTCGGGCGCCTCTATTGGGACAAGTTCGGGATCGAAACGGCGGCCCTGCGCATCTTTTCCTCCTTCCCCGAGCCCGCCGACCGCCGCATGCTGTGGAGCTGGCTCAGCTTTGCCGACTGCATCCGCCTGGTGACCGCCGCCCTGACCGCGCCGCGGGTGGGGTTCACCCTGTCCTTCGGCCTGTCGGACAATGCGGTGAAGCCGGTCGACAATCGGCTGGCCGGGCACCTCGGCTTTCAGCCGCAGGACAATACCGAGCCCTTCCGCGCCGCGGTCGAGGCGCGGCTGCCCGCCCCCGATCCCAAGGCCCCCGCGGTGCAGCACCTGGGCGGCTGGTTCGTCGATCTCGGCCATCCGGATGATGCGACATGAAGGCCAGCTATGATGTCGTGATCGTCGGCGGCGCGGTGATCGGCTCGGCCGTCGCCTATTTCCTGGCCGCCAACCCCGACTTCCAGGGCTCGATACTGGTGGTGGAGCGCGACCCGACCTATCGCTTTGCGGCGACCGCGCTGTCGTCCTCCTCGATCCGGATGCAGTTTTCCAACCCGATCAACGTGAAGATCAGCCAGTTCGGCTCGGCCTTCATCCAGAGGTTTGCCCAGACGATGCAGGTGGCCGGAGAGGCGCCGCCCGACCTGAACTTTCACCAGGGCGGCTATCTTTTCCTCGCCGCGACCGCCGCGCAGGAACAGACGCTGCGCGAGAACCACGCCGTCCAGCGCGCTTGCGGCGCCGATGTGGTGCTGTGGGACCAGGAGGCGCTGCACGCGGCCTTCCCGCATCTGAACGTCGACGACATCAGGCTCGCGAGCTATGGCCGTTCGGGCGAGGGCTGGTTTTCCAACACCGGGCTGATGAACGGCTTCAAGGCCAAGGCGCGGGCGTTGGGGGCGGATTACGTGACCGATGAGGTCGTGGCGATCGCGCGGGCGGGCGACAGGGTGACGGGCGTCACGCTGAAATCCGGGCAGCAGGTGCAGGCAGGGACGGTGGTCAACGCCTCGGGCCCGCGGGCGGGGCTGACGGCGCGGATGGCGGGCCTCGCGCTGCCGGTCGAGCCGCGCAAGCGCACGCTTTTCGTCTTTGACTGCGCGGCGAGCCCCGAGGGCACGGCCCGCGTCAACGGCGGCCGCCTGCCCCTGATGATCGACCCCAGCGGCGTCTTCTGCCGCCCCGAGGGCCGCTTCTTCCTGTCGGGCGCGGCGCCCCTGGAAGACCCCGTCCCCGCTTTCGACGATTTCGAACCGCGCTGGGTAGAGTTCGAAGACCAGATCTGGCCCGCGC
Source organism: uncultured Pseudorhodobacter sp. (assembly GCA_945952425.1). Lineage (GTDB taxonomy): Bacteria > Pseudomonadota > Alphaproteobacteria > Rhodobacterales > Rhodobacteraceae > Stagnihabitans. Next base: position 1,363 of record CAMFIX010000352.1, read on the forward strand.
TCGCCAACCGTTCCCCGGGGTTCGAGGCGATCAAGGTCGTGAACCAATGGGCCGGTCATTACGATTTCAACGCGCTGGACCATAACCTGATCGTCGGGCGCCATCCGCAGGTGACGAATTTCGTCTTCGCCAACGGATTCTCCGGCCACGGGCTGCAGCAGGGCCCCGCCGCCGGGCGGGCCGTGTCCGAGCTCATCACCTATGGCAGCTTCCGCACCCTGGACCTGTCCGAGGTCGGCTATGAGCGGATCGCGGAAGGCAGGCCTTTCCTGGAAAAGGCGGTGATCTGATGACGGACAAGTCTGGCTTTCGCGACGAGGTGGCGCTGGTGACCGGCGCCACCAGCGGCATCGGCCGGGCGGTGGCCCTGGCTCTGGCGGGGGCGGGCTACCGCGTGCTGGCCCTGGGGCGGAACCGGGCGGCGCTGGAGGCGCTTGGCGCCGTCGCGGGAATCGAGACCCTGGCGCTCGATCTTGGCCAGCCCGGGGCGCTGATGGCGCTGGAGGGGCGGCGCATCGACGTGCTGGTCGCCAATGCCGGGATGATGCCGAAGCCCGCCCCTTTCGATGCGCAATCCGAAGCCGAGATCGAGGCGACGGTGCTGGTCAACCTGACCTCGGTCCTGCGGCTGACCCGCGCCGTCCTGCCGCAGATGCGGGGGCGGAAGGGGGGGCATATCCTGCTGATGGGCTCTTCCGCCGCCCATGCGCCGGGGGCGAATTTCGCCGTCTATGCCGCGACCAAGGCCGCGCTGTCGGCCTTTGCCACGGGCCTGCGCGGCGATGTGGCGGCCGATGGCATCCGCGTCACCGAACTCGCGCCCGGTCGTGTCGAGACCGCGCTTTACGGCGCCGTCCTCGACGACGCGGCCCGCGCCGCCATGTACCGAGGCGGCACCGCGCTGCAGCCGCAAGACCTGGCGGAGGCCGTGCTGGCCGTGCTGTCGATGCCCGCCCGCGCGGCGGTCACGCGGCTGGATATCCTGCCCACCCTGCCCCAGCCCCCCATCCCCTTGAAGTGAGGATATCATGAAGGATCTCAACGTGGTGATCGTCGGCGGCGGTGCCGGGCTCGGCGCGCTTCTGGCCGAGATGGCGGTCGAACAAGGGGCGGCCGGGATCGGCATCCTCGACATCGACGGCACGGCGGCCGAGGCCGCTCTGGCGCCTGCCAAGGCCGCCGGACGGCGCACCGCCGCGGCCGCCTGCGACATCCGCACCAGCGCCGCGGCACATGAAGGCTTCGCCAAGGTCGCATCCCTTCTCGGCCGCGTCGACACGCTGGTGAACTCGGCCGCGATCTATCCGCGCAAGCCCACCCTGGGCGTGACGGACGACGACTGGGACGCCTCGAATGCGATCAACGTCAAGGGCACCTATCACATGATGGTCGCGGCGATTGCACAGATGCGGCGGCAGAGCCCGCTTGGCCTGGTGCGGGGCCGCATCGTCAACATCACCTCGGTCGATGCCTTCAAGGCCCATCCGAACAACATCCATTACGCCGCGACCAAGGCCGCCGTCGTCAGCCTGACGAAGTCGATGGCCGACCATGTCGCCCCCGACGGCATCCTGGTGAACTCGGTCGCCCCGGCCGGGATGGCGACCGAAAAAGCCCGCGCCTCGGGCTTTCTGGAGGAGTTGGCCAAGGCGAGCCCGCTCGGCCGCGGCGGCGAACCGCGCGAGATGGCCGAATGGGTGCTGATGGCGGGCGGGCCGAAAAACACCTATATGACGGGCGAAAACATCATCGTCTCGGGCGGCTATATCTACGCCTGACAGCAAAGCCGCGCTTTCCCGCGGGAAGGCGCTTCTGTTTCCGGGGCGATGGCCTAAGATGGGCGCCAACCAGACCTTGCGCAGGACAAGCCTCATGTCCACCCGCCTGCGGCTTCCGCCCCTGAATGCACTGCGCGTCTTTCACGCCGTGGTCCGCCACCGTTCCCTGCGCGAGGCCGCCGAAGAGCTTTACGTCTCGCCCCAGGCCGTCGGCCAGCAGGTCCGCGCGCTGGAAGAGGCGCTCGGCGTCGTGCTGATCGAGCGCGAGGGCCGCGGCATCCGGCTGACCGAAAAGGCGATCACGCTGTCGCACTACCTCGCCGCCGGTTTCGACGAATTCGAAGAGGGCATCCGCCGCATCACCGCCCCCGCCGCCCGCGGCCGGATCAACCTGAATGTCAGCCCCTATTTCGGCACCCGCTTCCTGATGCCGCGCTTAGGGGATTTCCGCCAGGCGGTGCCCGATGCCGAGATCGGCCTGACCACGATGATCGACCTCGTCGACCTGGAGCGCGACCAGATCGACCTGGCCGTGCAATGGGGCTATGGCGCGCCCCCGGGCGTGCAAAGCCACCTTCTAATGCGCGACCCCAAGGTGATCTGCTGCCATCCCGCCATGGCGCGCGCGGTCATCAAGCCCGAAGACCTCTTGCGATTCAACCTCTTGCACCCGGCGCGCTCGCAACGACTGTGGCCTGCGATCCTGCAGTTCCTGGGGCTGACGGTCGCGCAGTTCGACCGGGCGCTCAGCTTCGACGATGCCGCGACGATGCGGCGGGCGGCGCAGCAGGGGCTGGGGATCGGGCTGATCTCGCGGCTGGATGCCGAGGAAGACATCGCCGCCGGCGCGCTGGCCGCGCCCCTGGGGTTGGAGGCTGTCTCTTATACACATCTGACGCTGCCGACGATATGCAGTGTGTA
>CAMFIX010000353.1 GCA_945952425.1 uncultured Pseudorhodobacter sp.
GGTGACATTGTCCGCGCCCAGAAGCTTGGACTGCACGGCGGCATCCACCGCCGTCATGCCGCCGCCGATCACCACCACGTCGCGGCCCACCGCCACGGTCGAGAGGTCGGACTGCCGCAGCCCGGCGATGAAATCGACGGCGTTGACGACACCGGCCAGATCTTCGCCCGGCAAACCGAGGGCATTCACGCCGCCCAGGCCGATCCCCAGGAAAACCGCATCATGCGCGGCCTCCAGCGCCGCCAGCGTCACGTCCACCCCCAGCGTCACCCCGGTCTTCACCGTGATCCCGCCGATCTGCAAGAGCCAGTCGATTTCCTTCGCCGCGAAATCCTCGGTGGTCTTGTAGGCGGCCAGCCCATATTCGTTCAGGCCGCCGAGCTTGGGCTTGCGGTCATAGAGCGTCACCGCATGGCCCTTCATCGCCAGCCGATGCGCCGCCGAGAGCCCCGCAGGCCCCGCGCCAACCACGGCGACCTTCTTGCCCGTGGCAGGCCCGCGCGTGAAGGGATGCACCCCCTTGGCCATCAGCGTGTCGGTGGCAAAGCGCTGCAACCGCCCGATCTCGACCGGCTTGCCCTCGGCCACTTCGCGCACGCAGACCTCTTCGCAAAGCGTCTCGGTCGGGCAGACCCGGGCGCACATGCCGCCGAGGATGTTCTGACCGAGGATCGTCTTGGCCGCAGCCTCCGGCGTGCCGGTGGCGATCTGGCGGATGAACAACGGAATGTCGATCGAGGTCGGGCAGGCCGTCATGCAGGGCGCGTCAAAGCAGAAGTCACAGCGATCCGCCGCCACCCGCGCCTCATGGGCATCCAGCGCCGGGATATGGTCGGCGAAATTCGCGGCAATCGTCGAAGGGTCAAGGCGTGCGGGCGCCACGCCCGGCGTAAGCGGGGAATTGGTCATCATACCTCCTGGCTGGCCATCTTGCGGGCTCTTGGGAACCAGAATGCACGAGTCGGATTTTTTATCAAACGGTAAAATGAGGGATCGCGCAGATTCCCTCCCGCGCGGGTCGCGCCAAAAATTTTCGGCGAAAATTTTTGGCGCTCGGGGGCGGGGCCGCGGTTGCGGTAACGGGAAGCTTCCCCTTCCGGGCGCATCAGGCTATACCCAAGCGCGAAATGGCCCGCGCCCGCCCGCCGGGCCGCACAACAACGACGGCAACAGAGGACTGCATGAGCAAGAATTCCCCCGATGCGGATGTCACTTTCATCGCGGCGCTCGCCGAGCTTCTGAACAAGAACGACCTGACCGAAATCGCGGTCAAGCGCGAATACGGCGAGAAGGACAGCCTGGACGTCAAGGTGGTGAAGAAGGCGCCGCAGCAGGTGGTGCAGGCCGCGCCCGTGGCCTATGCGCCCGCCCCGGTGGCCCATGCGCCGGCCGCCCCGGCTGCGGCCCCTGCCCCCGCCGCCGCCCTGCCCGAAGACCCCGCCCAGCATCCGGGCGCCGTGACCTCGCCCATGGTCGGCACGGTCTACCTTTCGGCCGAACCGGGGGCCACGCCCTTCGTCTCGGTCGGCGCCCAGGTGGCGGAAGGCCAGACCGTGCTCATCATCGAGGCGATGAAGACGATGAACCACATCCCCGCCCCCCGCGCGGGCACGGTCAAGCGCATCCTGGCCAGCGACGGCCAGGCCGTGGAATACGGCGCGCCCCTGATGATCATCGAGTGATCCGGCATGGTTCAGCCCATCTTTGACAAGATCCTGATCGCCAACCGCGGCGAGATCGCGCTGCGCGTCATCCGCGCCTGCCGCGAGATGGGGATCAAATCGGTCGCGGTGCATTCGACCGCCGACTCGGATGCCATGCATGTGCGCCTCGCCGACGAGTCGGTCTGCATCGGCCCGGCCTCCTCGGGCCAAAGCTACCTGAACAAGGCCGCGATCATCTCGGCCTGCGAGATCACCGGGGCGCAGGCGGTGCACCCGGGCTATGGCTTCCTGTCGGAAAACGCCTCGTTTGCGCAGGCCCTGGAAGACCACGGCATCACCTTCATCGGCCCGAATGCGGAGCATATCCGCATCATGGGCGACAAGATCACCGCCAAGGAGACGGCCAAGGCGCTGGGGATTCCGGTCGTGCCGGGCTCGGACGGCGGGGTGCCCGACACCGAGGCCGCGCTGAAAGTGGCCGCCGAGATCGGCTATCCGGTCATCATCAAGGCCACGGCCGGCGGCGGCGGGCGGGGCATGAAGGTGGCGAAAGACGCCTCGGAGCTGGAAATCGCCTTCCGCACCGCACGCAGCGAATCCAAGGCCGCTTTCGGCAATGACGAGGTCTATATGGAGAAATATCTCCAGACCCCGCGTCACATCGAAATCCAGGTCTTCGGCGACGGCAAGGGCCGTGCCGTGCATCTGGGCGAGCGCGACTGCTCGCTGCAGCGGCGCCACCAGAAGGTGTTCGAGGAAGCTCCGGGCCCGATCATCACGCCCAAGCAACGCGCCGAGATCGGCAAGATCTGTGCCGATGCGGTGGCCAAGATCAAGTATATCGGCGCCGGGACCATCGAGTTCCTGTATGAAAACGGCGAGTTCTATTTCATCGAGATGAACACGCGCCTGCAGGTCGAACACCCGGTCACCGAAGGCATCTTCGGCGTCGATCTGGTGCGCGAGCAGATCCGGGTTGCGGCGGGGATGGAGATGTCCTTCACGCAAGACGACCTGGTCATCAACGGCCATGCGATCGAGGTGCGGATCAATGCCGAACGGCTGCCCGACTTCGCCCCGCGGCCCGGCAAGGTCAAGGTCTTCCACGCGCCGGGCGGTCTGGGCGTGCGGATGGATTCGGCGCTTTACGGCGGCTATTCGATCCCGCCCTATTACGACAGCCTGATCGGCAAGCTGATCGTCCATGGCCGCGACCGTCCCGAGGCGCTCGCCCGGCTGCGGCGGGCCTTGAACGAGCTGATCATCGACGGGATCGAGACCACGATGCCGCTCTTCGATGCTTTGCTGGACGATCCCGACATCCAGAGCGGCGATTACAACATCCACTGGCTGGAAAAGTGGCTGGCAAAGACCTTCGGCTAAGCGTGCCAGCGCCAAGGCGTCCCGGGCTTGACCCGGGACCTCGACTCGCATGACACCGCTCACCCCTGACACGCTTCTGCGCGCCTATACGCTCGGCGCCTTCCCCATGGCCGACAGCCGCGAGGCGACCGAGGTGCGCTGGGTCACCGCCACCCGCCGCGGGGTCTTTCCGCTGCCGGGCTTCCACGTCTCGCGCAGCCTTTCCCGCCACATCCGCCGCACTCGCCCCCGGGTCACCGTCGACCGCGCCTTTGCGGCGGTCGTCGAGGGCTGCGCCGCGCGGCCCGAGACCTGGATCAACGCCACGATCTTCGCCGCCTATGCGGAACTCCACGCCCGCGGCCATGCCCATTCGCTGGAGGTCTGGGAGGGCGAGACGCTGGCCGGGGGCATCTATGGCGTGGCCTTGGGCGGGGCGTTTTTCGGCGAAAGCATGTTCTCGGCCCGGGTGAACGGGTCGAAAATGGCGCTGACCTATCTGATGCACCGGCTGCGGGCGGGGGGGTTCACGCTGTTTGACACGCAGTTCCTGACCGACCACCTTGCCAGCCTTGGGGCAGTGGAACTCCCCCGGGCGGAGTATGAACGGCAGTTGGCCCAGGCTCTGCACCAACCCGCGCGGTTTTACCCCGCAGGCTATCCCGCCACCCCGTCCCCCGAAGACGTGCTTTAATTGCCCTGAGGATCGCCTTGCGCGGGCGCCCCCTGCGGCGCATCGGGCGAGGGCGCATCGGGCGAAATCTCCGGCGCGTCGCATTGCAAGAGCCAGACGTCATAGCGCGGATGGTCCAGCGGGTTCAGCGCCGGGGAGGAGGCCGACATCCAGCCCTTGAAGACCGGATCGACCTGCGCCGTGTCCACAATCGTCAGATGCGCGATGGATTCCCCGGGCTCGCCTTGCGGATAGCGGCATTCGTCCAGGGTGATCGTCAGCCGCCCGACCGTGCCCGCGGCGGCGGTGGCCAGGTGCAGGTCTTCGACCTTGTCGGTCATGCGGTCGAGCGTGCGCAC
>CAMFIX010000354.1 GCA_945952425.1 uncultured Pseudorhodobacter sp.
CGATGATCCTGACCACGGGCAGCCGCGACATTCTGCAGGCGCAGGTCCACCGCCTGGCCCGCGAGGTCGCTGCCGCAGGCGGCGAGGCCCAGCTGCACGATCATCCCGGCCTCTGGCATGTCTTTGAATTCTATCGCTCTTTGCCCGAGGCCGCCCAATCCCTCGCCACAATCGCAACCTTTCTGAAAGCCCATCCATGAAAGCCGCCCTCTATCACGGAGCCCGCCAGAAGCTGACCATCGAAGAGGTCGCGATCTCCGACCCCGGCCCGCGCGAGGTCTTGATCCGCACCAAGGCCGCCGGTCTTTGCCATTCGGACCTGCATCACATCGACGGGCTTTACGCGCTGCAGGGGCCGGCGATCCTGGGGCATGAAGCGGCTGGCGTGGTCGAGAAAGTCGGCCGCGATGTCATGGGGTTGCACCCCGGCGATCACGTCATCACCTGCCTTTCGGTCTTTTGCGGTCACTGTGATCACTGCACGACGGGGCGGCCTTACGCCTGTGATCACACCGACGAGACGCGCCGCCCCCCCGGCCAGCCGCGACTGCTGCGCGCCGGTGCCGAGGTCGCGCAATTCTACAACCTTTCGGCCTTTGCCGAGCAGATGCTGGTCCATGAACATGCCGTGGTGAAAATCCGCCCCGACATGCCCTTCGACCGCGCCGCCCTGATCGGCTGCGCGGTGACGACCGGGGTCGGCGCGGTGATCCACACGGCCAGGGTCGAGGTCGGCGCGACCGTCGCCGTCATCGGCTGCGGCGGCGTGGGGCTCTCGGCGATCAACGGGGCGGCGATTGCCGGGGCGGGGCGGATCATCGCGGTGGACATCCATGACGAGAAACTGGCGCTCGCCCGGGCGTTCGGGGCGACCGACGTGGTGAATGCTGCGGGTTGCGACCCGGTCGAGGCGGTGCGCGCGCTGACCCGCGGCGGCGTCGCCTATAGTTTCGAGGCTTTGGGGCTGAAGAAGACAGCCGAGCAAGCCTTTGAAATGCTGGGGCCTTCTGGCACGGCGACCCTGATCGGCATGGTGCCCGAGGGCGAGAAGCTTCAGATCGACCCGGTCGCCCTCTTGTGGGACCGCAAGCTGCAGGGCTCCAACATGGGCTCCAATCGCTTTCGCGTCGACATGCCGCGCTATGTCGATTTCTACCTGCAGGGCCGTTTGAAGCTCGACCTTTTGGTCGGGCAGACGATCGGGCTGCATCAGATCAACGAGGGCTTCGAAACGCTCCGTTCGGGCAAGCTGGCCCGCACTGTCATCACCTTCAACTGAACAGGGAAGACCATGAAAACGCTTGCTTTCTGTGCGGCCCTTCTTGCTGCGCCCGCCATGGCGGATTGCACCCAGGTGCGCCTGGCCGACCTCGGCTGGACCGATATCCGCCTGACCGATGCGACCGCCGAGGTGATTTTGGAGGCTTTGGGCTATCAGCCCTCCGAGACCCTGTTGGGGCTGGATGTCGCCTATGTCTCGCTGCGCGAAGGCAATATGGACATTTTCCAGGGCAACTGGCGCCCGGTGCAGGATGTCAACTACAAGGAATTCTTCGACAAGGGCTGGGTCGTGGACCTGGGCGAGAACCTGGCGGGGGCGAAATTCACGCTTGCCGTGCCGGATTACGTGGCGGCGCAGGGGGTCACCAGTTTCGAGACCCTGGCGCAGCATCGCGACCTGTTCGACGGCAAGATCTATGGGATTGAGCCGGGGTCCAACCAGTATCTGCTTGATATGATTGCGCAAAAGCGGCACGGCTTCGATGAGACTTGGGAGGTTGTCGAAAGCTCGGAAGCCGGGATGCTGGCGCAGGTCGAGCGGGCGGTGAAGAAGCAGGAGCCCATCGTATTCCTGGGTTGGGAGCCGCATCCGATGAACCTGGCCTACAAGCTGACCTACCTGTCGGGCGGCGATGAAGAGTTCGGGCCGAATTTCGGCGGCTCCACCGTGCATACGCTCTCGCGGCCGGGCTATGCCGAGGCTTGCCCGAATGTCGCCAAGTTCTTCTCGCAGCTGAAATTCACGCTGGATTACGAAAATCAGGGCATGAAGATGATTGCGACCGATGGGGCCGAGCCGCAGGCTGCGGCCAAGGCGATGATGGCGCAGATGCCCGCGATGCTGGAGGGCTGGCTCGCGGGCGTCACTACGATCGACGGCAAGGACGGGCTGCCGGTGGTGAAGGCGGCGCTGGGGCTTTAGCTCGCGCGCGCCTGGACCTCGTCGGCCAGAAGACAGCGCAGGTCGCGGAAGAACTCGGCCTCGGCGTTGCGGAAGGCGGTGAGGTCGGGCTGCGGGCTCTGCTTCTCGGCCAGGCGGTTGGCGAGGATCAGGACCGCGTCGGTCAGCGGATCTTCGGCGCGGTTCATCGCGGCGGTGATGCCCTCGCTGGCCGCCTCGACCCGCTGCAGCGTCGCGCCAAGCGCCCGGCCGAAGCCCGCGAGGCTGCGGCGCTGTTCGTCCAGCGCACCGGCGGGCAGGGCCTCCAGCGCCGCGAGCCGCTGGCCGAGCGCGCCGAGCGCGTCGCCGATCTCGCCGGCCAAGGCATTGATGTCCTGCGACAAAAGCGCGCCCATCGCTTCGATCTGGGCGTCTTGGCCTGCCGGCGCCTCGATCCGGCCCGAGAGGGCGTCGAAGGCCTGGGCGGTTTCGGCCGCGAGCGTCGCGACCTCTTGCCGAAGCCCCGCGCCCATCGCCTCGATCCGGGCATGCAGCGCGGTCATCCCCCGCAGGTCGGGCCGTTCCAGCGCGGCGACACGCTCGGTCAGGGCGACGATGGATTGCGTCAGGGGGGCGAGGCCATAGGGTTGCGCCAGCCCCTCGATGGCGGCCTCCATCCGCGCGACGAGGCCGGGCAGCGGGTCGCGGATCGAGGTGAATTCCGGGCGCGGGCCGTCTTCGAAAAGGTTCATCACCTCTTCCGCGATGACGCTTTGCAGCTTTTCCGCCAGGCCGAATTCGACTGCATCCATCCGGTCGCCCAGCTTGTCGCGCGCTGCAACCTCTGCCGTCAGCGCGGCGAGGTCGCGTTCCAGCCGGGTCATCCGATCCTCGGGCCGGGTCAGGACCAGCGGCTCCATCAGCGGTTCGACCAGCCCCATCAGCTCGCCCGGCAGGCCCTGCGGACAGACCATCACCAGCCCGCCGTCGGCCTGCATCTCGACCGAGGTGACGAGGCCGCTTTCCACCAGCCCCGACAGGTCGATGCGAGAGAGAAGCGCAGGCCCCGGCGCGTGCCAGCGCAGGGTTTCGGTGACTTGGCCGTCGAACGAGCTTTGCATGGTCATGGTGCGATCCTGAACAACAACGGGAAAACCCGGATGATTCGAGATAAACTCACCACGCTTAACGAGGGTTTAATTTGCGCCGGTCGTCAGCACAAAAAGAGAACTTTCATCGAAGTTGAACATCCGACAGGGGGCTTCGTTTCAGGAATTCGACGAAGCCGTCGCGGAACTGGCGGGTGTGGGCATGGGCCAGGGCATCGGCGCGGGCGGCGTCGCGGTCGCGGATCGCGTCGAGCATTTCGGCATGTTCGTCGGTCAGCAGATAGCCCTGGCCGCGCTCCAGGAAGTCGAAATGCAGGTGGAGCATGCGACGGCCCTGGTCGAGAATCCTCCCGTAAAAGGCCGTGAGGTAAGGGTTTTTCCCGGCCTTCGCGATGGCCATGTGAAACTGCTTGTTGGCCTCGGACATCGCCAGGTGGTCGCGGCTTTTCACCGCCGCGACAAAGCCCGCCTGGCGCGCGGCGATCTCGTCCAGGTCGGCGGGGCTGCGCAGCTCGGCCGCGAGCCGCGTGTTCATGCGTTGGGCGATGTCCAGCGCCTCGACATATTTCGGAAAGCTCTGGATGTCGATCGGCGCGACGATGGTCGAGCGGTTGGCGAGCGTCACGACCAGCTCGTCGCCCGCGAGCCGGATCAGCGCCTCGCGCACGGGCGAACGCGACATGCCGAATCGCTCTGCCAGCGTGGTTTCGTCCAGCAGCGCCCCGGGCTCCAGCACCAGCGAGAGGATCTCGTCGCGCAGAGTGTCATAG
>CAMFIX010000355.1 GCA_945952425.1 uncultured Pseudorhodobacter sp.
GCAAGCGCGCCCAGTGCTTCGGCGGCGCCAAGAACCACATGATCATCATGCCCGACGCCGACCTCGACAAGGCGGCGGATGCGCTGGTGGGTGCGGGCTATGGCGCGGCGGGCGAGCGCTGCATGGCAATCTCGGTCGCGGTGCCCGTGGGCCAGAAGACCGCCGACAAGCTGGTCGAAAAGCTGCTGCCGCGGATCGAAAAGCTGAAGGTCGGCCCCTATACGGCGGGCGAGGACGTGGACTTCGGCCCCGTCATCACCAAGGGCTCGGCCGACCGGATCAAGGGGCTGATCGGCTCGGGCGTCGAACAGGGCGCAAAACTGGTGGTGGATGGCCGCAACCTGCGCATCCAGGGCTATGAGAACGGCTTCTACGTCGGCCCGACGCTGTTTGATGGCGTCGAGACCAACATGGACATCTACAAACAAGAGATCTTCGGCCCCGTCCTCTCGGTCGTGCGCCGCGACAGCTATGAAGACGCGCTGAGCCTCGTGATCGACAACGAATACGGCAACGGCACGGCGATCTTCACGGCCGACGGCGACACCGCCCGCGACTTCGCCTCCCGCGTGAATGTCGGCATGGTCGGCATCAATTTCCCGATCCCGGTGCCGCTGAGCTATTACACCTTCGGCGGCTGGAAGAAGTCGGCCTTCGGCGACCTGAACCAATATGGCCCGGACGCCTTCCGCTTCTACACCAAGACCAAGACGGTCACCGCCCGCTGGTTCTCGGGCATCAAGGAAGGCGCCTCGCTGAACTTCAAGGCGCTGGACTGATACACCCTGTTGACCAAAGACCCCGCCCCCGACAAGCTTCGGGGGCGGGTTTTTTGCAAGGTTCGATATGGCGGTCAGCTATCATGTCGATGCGCGGCGCGGGCTGGTTCATGCGCGCTTCCAGGGCTTTGTCTCGACGGCCGAGACCTTGGGCGCCGCCCAGGCCTGCGCCCAGCACCCCGATTTCAGCCCGCTCTTCAACCAGGTCATCGACTTTGCCGAGGTCGAGGGCTTCGAACGCGATTACGCCCGGCTGATCGCCATGCTGGCCGAACTGCCCGACCACCTGCTGCAGCCCGGAACCGAGCCGATCATCGTCTATGTCGCGCCCACCCCGGTCGGCCAGGAGATGGCGCGGGTGGTGCTGAAGTCGATGACCGGCCTGCCCGGGCCGGTCTTCCGTGTGGTCTCGACCCTGGCCGAGGCCCTGGCGCTGTTGGGCTGGCGCGAGGAGGCATGAAAAAAGGCGGCCGTTTCCAGCCGCCTTTCGTCACTGGTGAAATACGCCTTACGCTTTCTTCTTGCGCTTCAGCCCGGCCAAGCCGCCAACCCCGCCCAGGAGCAACAGCGCCGAGGCCGGCAGCGGAACCGGCGAGACGCCGCCCGTGGTCGCCTTGGTCACATAGCTGTCCGACGTGTCGGCGCAGCCGTCGATCCCCTGCACATGGATACCGACGCGCAGCGTGCCCGCCGCCAGCGCCGCGACGACATTGGCATAATTGCCGGTGAAGATGAAACCGGCCGTCTCGCCCGGGTTCACCCCGTTCGAAGCCGCGCCCGACTTCAGGTATTTCGAGGTCGAGCCGAAGTTCACGAGATTGCCTTGCGGCAGATCGCCGCCGCTGGTCGAGGAGACGAAATACACGCCCGCGCTGGAATAGCCGGTGGACGACGCCTGGAAGGCGCCCGGCTCGGTCAACACCTTGGCCGGATCGTCGTCGATGAAAATCCCGCCGATGAAATAGCTTTGGCCTGCATTGACGGCGCTCTTCACCTGGATCAACACCTTGGAGGTGTCGGTCAGGGTCGAGACCCAAAGGCTGAACTTCGAGACGAGGCTGTCGCCCCCGGTCTCGGCCCCGGTGCCCATGATATTGTTGAAAGCGACTTGCGTCGTGGCCGCCCCTGCGGCCGACACCATCATCGCCACTGCGACAATTGCGCCACTGATTGCGGAAAACTTCATGACTCACCCCTGTCCACACTGTCCCTGGCGGCCAGTTAAAGCCCAGTTTTGCCGCAAAGTCGCCACAAATCGAGCTTTTGGCTGCGTTTTGCAACCTTGAGTTGCCGAACTTCGCCCCCAAATCACCGCTCACGGGAAGAATCGGCGGGCTTTGTCAATCCCGGAAAAACCGAACCCCGGGAGTGTCGACAAATCGGCAACAATCCCGGGGTCAGGGGGCGAATCGCTTTACTCGGCAGCGACCCGCCGCGGTTTCAGCATCGGCGCAAGATAACGGCCAGTGTGGCTTTCCGGCACCTTGGCGACCTCTTCCGGCGTGCCGGTGGCCACGATCCGCCCGCCGCCGTCGCCCCCCTCGGGCCCGATGTCGATGATCCAGTCGGCGGTCTTGATGACATCGAGGTTGTGCTCGATCACCACGACCGTATTGCCCTGGTCAACCAGCGAATGCAGCACTTCCAAGAGCTTGTTGACGTCTTCGAAATGCAGGCCGGTGGTCGGCTCGTCCAGGATGTAAAGCGTCTTGCCTGTGGCGCGGCGCGACAGCTCCTTGGAGAGTTTCACCCGCTGCGCCTCGCCGCCCGAGAGCGTCGTGGCCTGCTGACCGACCTTGATATAGCCGAGGCCGACCTCGCAAAGCGCCTCCATCTTCTCGCGGATGGCGGGAACGGCCTGGAAAAACTCGCGGGCATCTTCGCAAGTCATGTCAAGAACGTCGGCGATGCTCTTGTTCTTGAACTTGATTTCCAAAGTCTCGCGGTTATAGCGCTGGCCCTTGCACGTCTCGCAGGTGACATAGACATCCGGCAGGAAGTGCATCTCGATCTTGATGACGCCGTCGCCCTGGCAGGCCTCGCACCGGCCGCCCTTGACGTTGAAGCTGAAGCGGCCGGACTGATAGCCGCGCGCCTTGGCCTCCGGCAGGCCCGCGAACCAGTCGCGGATGGGGGTGAAGGCGCCGGTATAGGTCGCGGGGTTGGACCGCGGCGTGCGGCCGATGGGGCGCTGGTCGATGTCGATCACCTTGTCCAGATGCTCGAAACCCTTGATCGTTTCACACGGCGCCGGCGTCTCATGCGCGCCGTTCAGCCGCATCGCGGCGGTCTTGAAGAGCGTCTCGATGGTCAGGGTCGATTTGCCGCCGCCCGAAACGCCCGCGACGCAGACGAACTTGCCCAGCGGGAAATCGGCGGTCACCTCTTTCAGATTGTTGCCGGTCGCCTTCACCACGGTCAGCTTCTTGCCAGAGCCCTTGCGCCGCTCTTTCGGCACTTCGATGCGCCGGGTGCCCGCCAGATACTGCCCCGTCAGGCTGGCGGGATCAGCCGCCACCTGCGCGGGCGTGCCATGCGCGATGACCTGCCCGCCATGCACCCCTGCCCCCGGTCCGATGTCGAAAACGTAATCCGCCTCGCGGATCGCATCCTCGTCATGTTCGACCACCAGCACCGTATTGCCTTGATCGCGCAGGTTTTTCAGCGTGGTCAACAGCCGGTCGTTGTCGCGCTGGTGCAGGCCGATCGAGGGCTCGTCCAGCACGTAAAGCACGCCGGTCAGGCCGGAGCCGATCTGGGAGGCCAGCCGGATGCGCTGGCTTTCGCCGCCCGACAAAGTGCCGGCATTGCGGCTCATCGTCAGGTAGTCGAGCCCGACATTCACAAGGAATCCAAGGCGTTCGCGGATTTCCTTCAGGACGGCGCCGGCGATTTCGTTCTGTTGGCCGGTCAGCGTGGCGGGCACGCCTTCGACCCAGGCATGCGCCTCGCGGATCGACAGCTGCACGACCTGGCCGACATGGACGCCCGCGATCTTGACCGCCAGCGCCTCGGGCCGCAGACGATAGCCCTGGCAGGTGCCGCAGGGCCGGTTGTTCTGGAAGCGCTCCATCTCCTCGCGCGACCAGGCGCTGTCGGTTTCCTTGTAGCGCCGCTCCATATTCGGGATGACGCCTTCGAAGACGCGGTCCACCTGGTAGATGCGGCCGGCCTCGTCATAGCGGAAGGTGATTTCCTCGCCCTTGGAGCCATAGAGGAAGACGTCGCGCACTTGCTCGGGCAGGTC
>CAMFIX010000356.1 GCA_945952425.1 uncultured Pseudorhodobacter sp.
GCCCCGACCAGCGCGCCCTGCTGGAGCAGGCGGGCCTGGTCGCACCGCATGTCGAATGGCAAGACAGCGCCTGACACGAAATTATCTTGCCCGCGCAGACCCTTGCGCGAAAGAATCCCCTGCGTCAATCTGCGCATTCACAGCCGCCCCGCGACAGTATAGCCATATGTCCTATGGATTTTCGTGGTCACAAGCTGCGATAAGGCGACAGGAAGCCCGAAGTGCCGGAGGAGCGGCGCCCACGGGTTCAGGGAGGAATGATGACGGACCGCGCACCCACGGTTTACACCGCCGACGACGATTTCGCCGCCCGGGCCCATGTGACCCCGGCGGGCTATGCCCAAAGGTATGAAACCTCGATGACGAGCCCGGATGCCTTCTGGGCGACCGAGGGCCGGCGCATCGACTGGATCAAGCCCTTCACCAAGGTCAAGAACACCTCGTTCCAGAAGGGTGCGGTCTCGATCAAGTGGTTCGAGGATGGCACGACGAACGTCAGCGCCAATTGCATCGACCGCCACATGGTGACCCGGGCCGAGCAGACGGCGATCATCTGGGAGCCCGACAGCCCCGACACCCCCGCCCGCCACATCACCTATCGCGAACTGCTGGAGCAGGTCTCGCGCCTGGCCAATGTGCTGCGCGACCATGGGGTGCAAAAGGGCGACCGGGTGGTGCTCTATCTGCCGATGATCCCCGAGGCGGCCTATGCGATGCTGGCCTGCACGCGGATCGGGGCGGTGCATTCGGTGGTCTTCGGCGGGTTTTCTCCGGACGCCTTGGCCAACCGGATCAACGATTCGGAGGCGAAGCTCGTCATCACCGCCGATTACGGCCCCCGCGGCGGCAAGAAGACGCCGCTGAAATCCAACACCGACCAGGCGCTGTTGCACTGCAAGGACAGCGTGAAATGCCTGGTCGTCAAGCACACCGGCGACGAGACCCACTGGGTCGAGGGCCGCGATTTCGACCTGAAGGCCGAGATGGCCCAGGCCTCGCCCTATTGCCCCTATGCCGAGATGGGCGCCGAAGACCCGCTCTTCATCCTTTACACCTCGGGTTCCACCGGCAAGCCGAAAGGGGTCGTCCATACGACCGCGGGCTACCTGGTCTATGCCGCGATGACGCATGAGATGACCTTCGACTACAAGCCGGACGACATCTTCTGGTGCACGGCGGATGTGGGCTGGGTCACCGGGCACAGCTATATCGTCTACGGCCCGCTGGCGAATGGCGCCACGACCCTGATGTTCGAGGGCGTGCCGACCTACCCGGACGCCGGCCGCTTCTGGGAGGTCATCGCCAAGCACAAGGTGACGCAGTTCTACACCGCGCCGACCGCGATCCGCTCGCTCATGGGGCTGGGGACGGAGCTGGTTGAAAAGCATGACCTTTCCAGCCTGCGCCTTCTGGGTTCGGTGGGCGAGCCGATCAACCCCGAGGCCTGGAACTGGTATTTCCGCAACATCGGCAAGGGCCGCTGCCCCGTGGTCGATACCTTCTGGCAGACCGAGACCGGCGGGCACATCATCACCCCCCTGCCCGGCGCGATCCCGCAGAAACCCGGCTCGGCGACGCGGCCTTTCTTCGGCGTCAAACCCGTGGTGCTGGACCCCGCGACCGGCAAGGTGCAAGAGGCGGTGGAAACCGAAGGCGTGCTCTGCATCGCCGACAGCTGGCCGGGCCAGATGCGCACGCTTTGGGGCGACCATCAGCGGTTCGAGGACGCCTATTTCGCGCAATATCCGGGCTATTACTTCACCGGCGACGGCTGCCGCCGCGATGCGGACGGCTATTACTGGATCACGGGCCGCGTCGATGACGTGCTGAACGTCTCGGGCCACCGGCTCGGCACGGCGGAAGTGGAATCGGCGCTGGTCGCCCATCCCAAGGTCGCCGAAAGCGCGGTTGTGGGCTATCCGCACGACATCAAGGGTCAGGGCATCTATGCCTATGTCACGCTGATGAAGGGCGAAGAGCCCTCGGATGACCTGCGCAAAGAGCTGGTGAAATGGGTCCGCACCGAGATCGGCCCGATCGCCAGCCCCGACCTGATCCAATGGGCGCCCGGCCTGCCCAAGACCCGCTCGGGCAAGATCATGCGCCGCATCCTGCGCAAGATCGCCGAGAACGACTTCGGCGCCCTGGGGGATACGTCGACGCTCGCCGATCCGACCGTGGTCGACGATCTGATCGCCAACCGGATGAACCGGGGCTAAAGACCTGATTTAAATCGAAATCCCCCGGGAAACCCCGGGGGCGAAGGGAGGGCGCCGGGTCAGAGGCTTTCTGGCCCCCGGTGTTCGCATGCCCGCAAAAGACGGGCTTTTGGGAGAGAGACAATGGCAAGCTCGATGGCATCCGCGTCCGAAAGGGCGCGACCGATGACGGCTGCGGAGAAGAAGGTGATCCTCGCCTCTTCGGCCGGCACGATTTTCGAATGGTATGACTTCTACCTCTACGGCTCGCTGGCGGCGATCATCGGCGACCAGTTCTTCACCCCCTTCCCCGAGGCCACGCGCAATGTCTTCGCGCTTCTGGCCTTTGCGGCGGGCTTCATCGTGCGCCCCTTCGGCGCGCTGGTCTTCGGAAGCCTGGGCGACCTGATCGGGCGGAAATATACCTTCCTGATGACGATCCTGATCATGGGTCTCTCGACCTTCCTGGTCGGCCTTCTGCCCGGCTATCAAAGTTGGGGCATCGCGGCGCCGATCATCCTGATCGTGCTGCGGATGCTGCAGGGCCTGGCCTTGGGCGGCGAATATGGCGGGGCGGCGGTCTATGTCGCCGAACACGCGCCGCAGAACCGGCGGGGGTTCTTCACCTCGTGGATTCAAACGACGGCAACCGGCGGGCTCTTGCTGTCGCTGATCGTCATCCTGGTCGCGACCCAGATCATCAACGCCAACTTCCCGGCGGTGGCGCAGTTCGGCCTGGACGGCAACCCGCTGCTGGACGCGGCAGGCAATGCCAAGACGCTGGAGGCTTGGAAAGCCTGGGGCTGGCGCGTGCCCTTCATCCTGTCGGCCTTCCTTCTGCTGATCTCGCTTTATATCCGCATGACCATGTCGGAAAGCCCGGTCTACCAGAAGATGAAGGCGGAAGGTGCGGCCTCCAAGGCGCCTCTGCGTGAGGCCTTCGGCCAGTGGAAGAACGCCAAGATCGCCATCATCGCCTTGGTCGGCATGACGGCGGGGCAAGCGGTGGTCTGGTATTCGGGCCAGTTCTACGCCTTGAATTTCCTGCAGAAAGTCGCGCAGGTCGATTTCACCACGGCCAATATCTTCGTGCTGTGCTCGCTGGTGCTGGGCACCTGGGGCTTCATCTTCTTCGGCGGGCTGTCCGACAAGATCGGCCGCAAGCCGATCATCCTGGCGGGCTGCCTGCTGGCCGCGCTGACCTACTTCCCGACCTTCAAGTTCCTGGTGAAAACCGCCAATCCCGCGCTTTATGCCGCGCAGGAGACCCCGGTGACCGTCACCTCCGACCCCCTGGAATGCCACTTCCAGTTCAACCCGGTCGGCACGGCGAGCTTCACGACGTCGTGCGACGTGGCCCGCGCGATGCTGTCGGCCAATTCGGTCAACTTCACCAAGGCCGAGGCGGCTCCGGGCACGGTGACCACGGTGACGGTGGGCGAGACGGTGGTGACCTCCTATGACGCGGCCGCCAACAAGGCGGATGTGGCGGCGGCGACGGCCAAGCTCGACGAGGCGAAAAAGCCCATCGACCCCGCGCTGATGACGGCGCTGGACAGCGCGCTGAAGACCTTGGGTGCGGCCAAGGACGATGCGGGCAAGGCTGCGGCGCAACCGGCGGTGGATGCGGCGCGGGCGGCGATCCCGGCGGATCAGCTGGCCGCTTATGACGCGGCGGCGGGCGATCTGGCCAAGGCCAAGGGCGTGAAGGGCGCCTTCGACAAGGCGGTGAAGGCGGCTTTGACCACGGCGGGCTATCCGATGGACCCCAAGGCCAATACCGAGATCGCCAAGATCGCGGGGGTGGCCGATCTCTTCAAGCC
>CAMFIX010000357.1 GCA_945952425.1 uncultured Pseudorhodobacter sp.
GCTGCACCCTGCGCGACGACCTGCTGACCGAGGTCCGCCGCCTGGCCGAGGAAGGGCGCTTCGACCATCTGCTCATCGAATCGACCGGCATTGCCGAGCCCCTGCCCGTCGCCGCCACTTTCGACTTCCGCGACGCCGAAGGCCAAAGCCTGTCCGATGTGGCGCGGCTGGACAAGATGGTCACCGTGGTCGATGCGGTGAACCTGCTGAAGGATTTCTCCAGCCACGACTTCCTCGCCGACCGGGGCGAGGCGCTGGAGGGCGATCCGCGCAGCCTCGTCACCCTTCTGACCGAGCAGATGGAATTCGCCGATGTGATCGTCCTGAACAAGGTGGCCGACGCCAGCCCCGCCCAGGTTCAGGCCGCGCGGCAGATCGTCCAGGCGCTGAACCCCGATGCCAAGGTGATCGAGACCAGCCATTCCCGCGTGGCGGCCGACCAGATTTTCGACACCGGCCTGTTCGACTTCGACCGGGCGCATGAACATCCGATGTGGGCGAAAGAGCTTTACGGTTTCGCCCAGCACACGCCCGAGACCGAGGAATACGGCATCTCCTCCTTTGTCTACCGCGCGCGGGCGCCCTTCGATCCGGGCCGCGTCCATGCCGTCCTGAACGGCGACCTGCCCGGCGTGATCCGCGCCAAGGGGCATTTCTGGATCGCCACACAGCCCGATTGGGTGGCCGAATTCTCGCTGGCGGGCGCCATGTCCTCGGTGACGCCGCTTGGCCGCTGGTGGGCCTCGATCCCGCCCGAACGCCTGCCGCAGGATGCTGAAAGCCGCAAGATCATCGCCTCGAAATGGGAGGCGCCCTGGGGCGACCGGCGGCAAGAGATCGTCTTCATCGGCGCAGGCCTCGACCGGGCGGCGATCACGGCGGCGCTGGATGCGGCCTTGGTGCCAGCCCAGGGCTTTACCCCCAAGGCCTGGACCGCCCTGCCCGACCCCTTCCCGCGCTGGGGGCAAAAGGACCGCGTGGCATGACCCCGCCACGCCGACATGTGATCCCCGGCCGATTGAGACGGCACCGAGGTCGGCCTATGCTGCCGCCATGATCCGCGCCCTCTTGCTGCTTTGCCTGACCCCAGGCCTCGCCGAGGCCCATCCGCATATGTTCCTGCAAACCGCCGTGGCGGTGGTCTTCGACGGCCAGGGCAAGGCCAGCGGGGTGCGCATCAGCTGGATTTACGACGACTTTTCCTCGATGCAGATCCTGGCCGACCAGGGGCTGGCCGAGACGGCGGACGGCACGCTGGCGCCCGCCGATCTCGCCAAGCTGAACGGTTTCGACATGACCTGGAAGCCGGGCTGGAAGGGCGACAGTTTCGCGCGGCTGGATCAGACCGAGCTCGACCTTTCGGGGCCGCAGGACTGGACGGTGGCCTATGCGGGCGGGCAGCTGACCACGACCCATCTGCGCCGTTTCGCCCAACCGCTGGACCTGCGCGGTCATGTTCTGGGGGTCTCGACCTATGACCCGACCTATTATGTGCAATACGAGATGTCCCCGGCCATCGTCCTGGAAAACGCCCCGCCCGGCTGTCGGTCGATCTATCGGCCCGCCGATACCGCCAAGGCCAAGGCCGACCTGGAGGCGCAGCTGCGCGCCCTGCAGGGCGACCCCGAACTGACCTTCCCCGCCGTCGGCAAATCCTTCGCATCGGAGGCATGGATCTTATGCGCCTCGGGCTCCTGATCCTCGTCCTTTGCCTGGCCGTGCTGGCCTTCTGGCTGACCGGCGGGCTGGCCCTCGTCGAGGCCTGGGCCATCCAGGGCCAACGCCAGATGCAATCCGCCCTGGCCGAGGCGATCCGCCATCTGAAGCGCGGCGAGCCCGGGGCGATGACGGCGCTTCTGGGGCTGTGCTTCACCTATGGCGTGCTGCATGCGGTGGGGCCGGGCCATGGCAAGGTGCTGATCGGGGCGCATGCGCTGGGGCATCGGGTGCCCTGGGGGCGGCTGGTGGCGCTGGCGCTGGTGGCAAGCCTGGCGCAATCGGCGGTGGCGGTGGGCGTGGTGCAGGTGCTGGTCGGCATTCTGGGCTGGAAGCGCGATCCTTCGCAAGCCTTCGGGGCCGAGATCCTCTCGCCCCTGGGCGCCGTGGTGATCGGGCTTCTGGGCCTTTGGCTGGTCTGGCGCGGCGGGCGTAAGCTCTTGGGGCGGCAGGACCATGGTCACGACCATGACCATCCCCATGTCCATGCCCATGGCCCGAGCCTGCACGATATGGAACATCTCCACGGCCTGCGCGATGCCCTTGTCCTGATCGGCGGGATCGCGATGCGGCCCTGCACCGGCGCGCTGCTTCTGCTGATCCTGACCTGGCAGATCGGCATCCCCGGCGCGGGCATCGCCGGGGCTTTCGCCATGGGCCTCGGCACCGCCACGATCACCGTCTTGGCCGCGCTCCTCGCGCTTTGGGCGCGGGATGGGGTGCTGGCCAGCCTGCCCGCCGAGGTCGCCGCCCGCACCCTGCCCTGGATCGAGCTTCTGGCGGGCCTTCTCGTCATCCTGATCGCCGCAGCACTCTTCTCCGCCCCGGCCTGAGCCGCAAGCCCTCACACCCCCATCGGCCAAGTGTCCGACAGCCGATAGCCGGCCTGGAACGGGTCGCCCGGGTCCAGCATCAGCTGCTGCGTGCCCGTCACCCAGGCCCGGCCCGACAGGATCGGACGGATGCCGGGCGTGCCGTCGATGTCCAGATCGGCCTCGATGCGGCACTGGAACTCGGTGCCGAGGATCGAGCGCCCGACAAAGCGGTCGCCCACCGCCATCAGCCCCCGCGCCCGCAACACCGCCATCCGCGCCGAACAGCCCGTTCCCGTGGGCGAGCGGTCGATCTTGCCCGGCCGGATCGCCACGGCACTGCGACCCGTCAGCACGCCGTTCTCCACCGTGAGCGGATCGGTGAACTGACAAAAAGAGATGTGAGTCCAATCCTCTACCGGGTGCTTGAACCCCAACTGCTCATTGGCGGCCCGGGTGATCTTCATCCCGGCCACGGCCAGGTCGCGGGCATTCTCCGGCCGGATCTCGATGCCCAGAGCCGCGGCCGGGACCAGCACGAAACTGTCCCCGCCATAGGCCGTATCGACCGTCAGGCTGCCGATCCCCTCGACCTCGATCACCGCATCCAGACGCGCGGCAAAGGAGGGCAGGTTGCGCAAGGTGATCCGCTCGGCCTTGCCGTTGCGGCATTCGGCCTCGACCTCGATCAGCCCGCCCGGCGCCTCCAGCACCAGGCGTGTGACGGGTTCGACCATGGGCAGGATGCCGGTGTCCAGCAGGACCGTCGCCACGCAGATCGCATTCGAGCCCGACATGGGCGGCGTGTCATTCGGTTCCATGATGATCCAGCCCATCTGGGCGCGCGGATTTTTCGGCGGAACCAACAGGTTGACATGGCGAAAGACCCCGCCGCGCGGCTCGTTCAGGACAAAGTTTCGCAAGGTCTCGTCTCGGGCGATCCAGCGCGACTGCTCCCAAAGCGTGGCGCCGGGCGGCGGGGCCACGCCGCCTGTGATGACATCGCCGACCTCGCCCTCGGCATGGGCGGTCACGACATGGATGACCTTGCTGCTGCGCATCTTCGCCTCCCGATCGTATATTATTATATCGTATACGATAGAGACGGCCCCCGCCAAAACAATTCGCCCCCGCCCCGCAAAATCGTCTACGATATGCCAAACCCCGCCGGAGCCGCCGATGCCGTTGAACGAAAGCCTTGCGACCGACCTTGGCAAAGTGCCGAGCACCTCGGACATCATCCTGAAATACATCCGCGACCAGATCACCGACGGCACGCTCGACGAGGGCGAGCCGATCCGGCAGGACGATGTCGCAAGGGTCTTCAACGTCTCGAAAATCCCGGTGCGCGAGGCGTTGAAGCGGCTGGAGGCCGAGGGGCTCGTCGCCTTTCATCGCAACCGCGGCGCCGTGGTCACCGCCCTGACCGAGCCCGAGATCGCGCAGATCTTCGAGGCCCGCGC
>CAMFIX010000358.1 GCA_945952425.1 uncultured Pseudorhodobacter sp.
GCCGAGGGCGATGCGCCCGAACTGGTCGATCGCGACGACGAGGTCGGCTTCTGAGGCCGACCACCACCTGGCCCGGCGGGGAAACCCGCCGGCTCAGACCTTCTTCTGATGATCGTCGGCGGCGGCAAGCAGACCTTGCCAAACCATCCAGTGGATCTGATCGTCGCGCCGCAGTCGCTCGATCAGCGCGGCGCCCACCTTGACCCGCCACGCGGGCGCGACGAACAGCGGATAGAGGATGGTCCAGGGATAGGCGTCGAGATCGGCCATGGCAGCATCCCAGGTCCTGTGCCATTGCCGCTCTGGAGGGGGCGCTTCGCCATGAAGTTTGGCGTCCGAGTTCGTCTCAACCTTGAAGGCCCAGCCCTTGCCCGATCGTCGGCTCAACAGCCGAACCGATCCGCCTTCTGCGCCCACTTCCAAAACCAGGTCGGCCATCTCGCTCTCCTCAACTCGGTCCAAGTGAAAGCACTTGGACCTGTCTTGCAATGGGTCAGGAGGGATCGGCGCGTCGAGCCTGTCCAGAACTGTCACCCTCAACGGGTGTGTCGGGGAGACCTATTCGCAAGACAACATGGCAGCAGTCGAACGTTGATGACTGTTGCGAGATGCGTCCCCGGGTCGCCGTCGCCTCTTGCGACCTGCCACTCGGCGACGGCATCGGTTAGCCCCGTCTTTCTCGAAAATCGAAAGACACAGTATGAAATCAACATCTTCCGCCCTGACGCCTGCCAAGATCCAGGACTACGCCCGCCGTCGCTTGATCCCGGTCTTCGAGGCGCCAGAGGTCCAGGCCTTGCAGGATTACCTGACGGGCTTGCTCGCGCGGCATGAGTACCCGCCCTATCGCGGCAGTGCAGTCGACCTGACAGCTGTCGCTGCACAGACCGGCGTCGATGTCGCAGGGCTCAGGGCAGGGCGGCTCCAGCTGCAGCCCATCTGTGATGCCGTCGCACGGGCTGTGGCAGAGGCAGGCCTGCGCCCTGTGAAGCCCTCGACCACTGCGACCACTGCGACCGTGGCGAAAGCGGCGCCGAGGCCAAAGGCCGCAGGCACCGGGGCGAAGCGTGGTCCGAAGCCCAAAGCCATCGTCGAGTTTCCCGAGCCGCTCGCGATGGAATGGGAGGAGCCCGAAGGTTTCGGGGCCGCTTTGCAGCTACATGTCCGACGGCATGGCGAGACGCTCTACCACCTCTTCGACGCCGTGGTTCGGCCCGAGGACGGGGTCAACCGCAGCACCCTGATCAGCTGGGGGCGGGGGGCCAAGGTGCCTCGTGCCTCCATCAGCCAGGAGATCCTCGGGCGCGTCGAGCGGCGATACCGCCTTCCGCAGGGATACTTCGCCTCAAAAGTCGGGCCACGGCACTCGGCCCCGGGGGATTTCACGATCGAGGGGGCCTCTTCCTCCGAGCGCCGCAGGCTCGCCTGGCATCTGCCGGATGATTTCAACCGCCGCTCCAGCGCCGAACAGGCCAAGATCCTCGACTGGGTCCGGCGAGTGATCGTCTCGGGCTCGACCGATTACCGGAAGTATCAGACTGCGGCCTTGCGACACACCTACGCCCTGCGCTTCGGCTGCGTCGCGGCCCCGGTCCGCAAATCCACCGCCGCACGCACAAGGGCCGAAACCGGCACCGTCCTTGCCCCCGCGATCCTCGACGGCGAGATGGAGGAGCTCCTCCGCTTCAAGACCGCGACGTTCGCGGCCTTCGACATGCAGCGCAGTGGCGTCTGGGGGCCGGACACCGCCGACCAGAAGGTCGAGCATTTCGGGCTGTGGTTTGGCGCCTTGGTCGCGCCCCCGGACGGCGAGGTCCAAGGCTTCGGCGTCGACCCGAAATCCCTGACCTTCGCCCTGATGGCCTTTCCGCAGGTCTGGGACTGGTATCTGCAATGGCGCGAGCGCCGCCGGGGTTTCTATACCCGGTGGGAGGTGGACCTCCTCGCCAATGCCGCAGCTTTTTGCCGAGAGACGACGGGTTGGCTGCGCCAGAGCCCTCGCCTTGCCAGAAACTTGCGGTCGATCCCGGGGATGATCACCGAGGCGGAGATCGCCGCCGCCCAGGCCGATTGGGCGGCCACCTGCGAGGCGATGCACAGCCATGCCCGGCGCCGCATCAAGGAGATCCAGCGCGTGGCCCGGGTCCATCGCGATCCTTTTGAGCCCATCCTCCCCGTGCTGGAGGCCGCCAGTCCCTTGGGCGAGTACCGTAAGATCACCGAGGTGATCCTGAGCCGCATCCCCGACGAGCGTCATAACCCACTGGCCACGGCGGAGACGGTCAGGGCCTTCCTGCTTCTGCGGATCGGGTTGCACACCGGGCTCCGGCAGAAGAACCTTCGAGAGCTTCTCTTGGCCAAGCCCGGCAGCCTGCCCACGCCCGAGCGCAAGCTCGAGGACCTGAAATGCGGCGAGTTACGCTGGAGCAGCCGGGATCACGGCTGGGAAATCCTGATCCCATCTGTGGCCTTCAAGAACGCCAATTCGTCGTTCTTCGGCTCAAAGCCCTTCCGCCTGATCCTGCCCGATCTCGGGCGGCTCTATGAGATGATCGCGGCCTGGACAGAGCGGCATCGGGCCGTGCTCATCGGTCCGGCGCAGGACCCGGGCACCTTCTTCGTGAAGACAGCCAAGACCACGACGACCCGGGCGGCCTATTGTCAGAACACCTTCTACGAGGCCTGGCGCTCGGTCATCCAGCGCTACGGGATCTACAATCCTTGGACCAAGCGCGGCGCGATCGAAGGGCTCTTGCCCCATGGCCCCCATAACGTCCGGGACGTGCTGGCGACCCATATCCTGAAACAGACCGGCTCCTATGAGCAGGCGAGCTATGCCATCCAGGACACGCCCGAGATGGTCGCCGAGCACTACGGCCGCTTCCTGCCGCAGGACAAGGCCGAGATCGCGGCGCGGGTTTTGAACCAGGTCTGGCAGGCGGCCTGATCTGGCTGGTTTGGGGGCGGGGTCAGCTGCGCCCCCAATTCCATCATGCCCGTCGTCTGCGCTTGGTGCCCGCGTGAGAGTCCGAGTTTGGTTGGTTTGTCCGTGACGGGTTGAGGATTCGGGAGAGTGGCTCCCAGACGCCCGTCGCGGAGGGTGACGCATGGGCGTTCAGGAAGTCTTGGATCAGGGTAGGGGGAAGGGGGGCTGGAAGGTCGATGTCTCGAAGGGCGAGCGCATTGGGCGGGTCTCGTCGGAGTGGTTCAACCGGCCGGATGACGAGCGGTATCTCTCGCTCGACGATCTCTGGGCCTCGGTAAAGGGGCGCTCGGAGCGGAGCCGGTCGCGGGTTGTGGACACCGCCGAGATCCGCGTCGAGGCCTCGCGCGACAATGCCGAGCGGATGCAGCTGATCCTGCCGCGCGCGCAGGAGCCG
This sequence comes from uncultured Pseudorhodobacter sp., assembly GCA_945952425.1. GTDB lineage: Bacteria > Pseudomonadota > Alphaproteobacteria > Rhodobacterales > Rhodobacteraceae > Stagnihabitans. The sequence goes on from CAMFIX010000358.1 coordinate 3,381, forward strand.
GTGGCGCCGACGCATTGGGCCTTCGGCCAGCTCGCCAGCATCGTGGGGGCGCCTGCCTCCTATCTGCGGCAACTGCCCGCGCCCCTGGCGGCGATCAACCTACAGTACGGCCTCTCCTCGCACCGCGCCGAGCAGGTGAAGACCTTCGAGACCGAGGACGGTCGGACGGAACTGCGCGCCGTCACCGGCCCGGATTACGGCCGGATCCATGACCACGAGCTCGTCGAGGCGGTGCAGCGCATCGCGGGCAATGGCACGGGCGATACGCGCTGGAAGGTGCCGGGCGTGCTCGACTGGTCGACCGGGGTCTACAACCCCGACGTCGAGATCAGCCGGGACACGACGACGCTTTATGCCTCGGACCGGGATGTGTTCCTCTTCCTGGTCGATGACCACAATCTGATCGAGGCGGGGCGGCTGGCCGATGGCTCGCCGGATCTCTTCTGTGGTTGCCGCCCGTGATGCAAGAGACTTGTGACCCTGCTGGCATGTGATCGAAGGCGCTCTTCTGTCAGGCCTTTATGTGCGGCACATTCGGAAGCCGCTGGCCGGTATGGTGATCCGCGGATCAGGTCCGAATCTACTTCCCGAG
>CAMFIX010000359.1 GCA_945952425.1 uncultured Pseudorhodobacter sp.
GTCCTGGCGGATTCCGACGACCAATCCTCGCGCGGGGCGCTTTATGACGGGTCGAAGACGCTGTCGGCGCTGATCGGACGGCCCACGACGCCGATGGCCGAGGTCGTCGCAGCCGCGCTCTGACCCGGGCCGGCGCGAAAATTTTCATGCGAAAATTTTCGGGCCCCGGTGGAGCGGTCGAGACAGATCACGGGCGCCAGGGCCTTTTTGGCCGTGGCGCCCGAAACGCGCGGTGAGGCGGGCTCGGTCGGGCTTCGCGGGGGCGCTGGCCCCGGTGCGAAGCCCGATCCTTCGGCGGGGCCAAGCGTCAGACCGCTTCCGCCAGCTCTGCCTTGCGGGCGGCGAGATCGGGCAGACGCACGACCGGCGCCGAGGCCGCCTTGCGCGCCGTCGAGTAATCGGCCGGCATGCGCAACACGCCGTAGACCCGGCCATCCTCGCCGTTCACATAGGTCGGCCCGGCCTTTTCCACCCCATAGCCCAGCTGCCGCAGCGCCCGCATCAGAAGCATCGACGACAGGCAGATCATCTCGGACGCCCCTTGCGCCCGCGCCGTCTCGACCAGGCCATCGACGATCAGCCGCAGGCATTCCGACCGCTCGGCATGGGTGGTTAGCTCGTCCGAGACCACCAGGCGCGTGCATTCCCAAACATGGGGCGCCGCGATGTCGACCGTCATGATATGGCCCGGGATATGGCGCAGCTTGCCCGAATAGGCGTCGCGCAGCATGTAGGTATGCTCGCCCCAGGCCACCGTCGTGGCCATGGCCCGCGCGCCCCCCACGACACGGCCATTCTTCATCACCAGCGAATATTGCGCCAGCGGCGTGTCGTATTGGTCCATCTCGACTTCGGCATTATGGGGCACATCCCAGCCCAGTTCATCGACGAAAACCTGTTTGCGCAAAGCGAGGAATTCGTAAAAAGCGCGGCCATGCAGGTGCAGGCCCGAAAAGTCGAAGCGGTGATTTTCCATGTGAGTCCCCAAGACAGATGTTGCAGTACATCCGTTCTAAACTGCCTCAGGTTGTGCGACATAGATAAAACTAACCCGGCGGTGGCAATCCACAGTTTTTGAGAGAAATCGTATGCAGAATCCCCGGATCAGATGATCCGGCGGCCCGCAGCGATGGAGGCGGCCTGGCTGAGGGTGCGCGCGCCGAGCTTGCGCTTGGCATTGTTCAGCCGCGCCTTGACCGCGCTTTCCGAGATTCCAAGATCGCCCGCGATCTGCTTCAGCCGCAGGCCAGAGGCCTGCATCTGCAAGGCCTCGACCTCGGCCGCGGTCAGGCCGGGCTCCGACACATTGCCGGCATGAAGCGTGCGCACCATATCTTGCAGCGAGGTCAGGTCGGCATCCGAAAACGCCTCGCGGCTGCGGTAAAACAGGCCATAGCTGCGCCGCCCGCGGTCCGAAGGTGTGACGACCGACACCACCGCGCCATGCTGCAGGCCAAAGACCCGGGCGCGGCCGAGAATCTGTTGCGGATCGGGCAAGGCGATGTCGCAGGTGCGAGTCGCGCCGGTATTGCCGTAAACCCATTTCAGCGCCGGGTCATGCACGACCAGCCCATTGGCGGTGTAGAACTCCACCCAGTTGGAGGGCAGCGCGTTCAACTCCTCCTCCGGAAAGGAAAAACCGACGCGGAGGGCCAGATAGAACCCTGCGTCCGCGATCCTGTCGATCCGTTCCTTCATCTCCTGTAATGTTGCCATCTACTTTTAAACAGGTTGCCGGGGCGGAGGACTGCTCATAGCCTCTTGGCGTTCACACTTGCCCGTTTTAGGTGAGTAACGCAACTCCTAGCATCTCTGAGGTGAATCTTTGACGAAGGAAGGCAGCAAACGCGACACGCTCGCAAGTCTTTTGAGCAGGCTGCGCGGCTACTGCGATTCGGGGTTCGCCTTGGCCATTCATATCCGCCTGACACGCCCGACGCTGTTGTTTCAGACCTATGACCAGGCCTGGAGCGACCATTATTCCGAAAACGGCTATATGTTGAGCGACCCTGTGGTGCATTGGGGCCTGACCCATGTCGGCCGCGTGGTCTGGGACAGCCTGGCCGATCAAGACCCCGAGGGCGTCTTTCAGGCGGCCAAGGATTTCGGTCTGTACCACGGCTGGACCTTCGCCATCGGCGAGATGGCGGACAAGACGATTGCCGGGATGACGCGGTCGGACCGGGCGCATAGCGCGGCGGAAGTGGCCGAGATCGAGGCCATCGTCAGCGAGATCCACACCCTGACCGCCGATTTCGCCGATTGGCCCCCGGGCGAGCAGGACCGCGCCCGGCACCTGAAGCCATGAAAAAGGCCCCCGAGGGGGCCTTTTTGCTGCACGGACGGCGTCAAGCAAGCGGCGGCTTACACCAGCCGTTCGACCATCATCTTCTTGATCTCGGCAATCGCCTTGGCCGGGTTCAACCCCTTGGGGCAGGTCTTGGCGCAGTTCATGATCGTGTGGCAGCGGTAGAGCTTGAACGGGTCTTCCAGCTCGTCCAGGCGTTCCGGCGTGGCCTCGTCGCGGCTGTCGATGATCCAGCGATAGGCGTGCAGCAGCGCGGCGGGCCCGAGGTATTTGTCGCTGTTCCACCAATAGGAGGGGCAGGAGGTCGAGCAGGACGCGCACATGACGCATTCATACAGCCCGTCCAGCTTGGCGCGGTCCTCGATCGACTGGCGCCATTCCTTGGCGGGACGGTTGGTCTTGGTCTCCAGCCAGGGCATGATCGAGGCGTGCTGGGCGTAGAAATGCGTCAGGTCGGGGATCAAGTCCTTGATGACCGGCATGTGGGGCAAGGGATAGATGCGCACATCGCCCTTGATCTCGTCCAGGCCATAGATGCAGGCCAAGGTGTTGATCCCGTCGATGTTCATGGCGCAGCTGCCGCAGATGCCTTCGCGGCAGGAACGGCGGAAGGTCAGGGTCGGGTCGACCTCGTTCTTGATCTTCAACAAGGCGTCCAGGACCATCGGCCCGCATTTGTCCAGGTCGAGGAAATAGGTATCCACCCGCGGATTCTCGCCATCGTCGGGCGACCAGCGATAGACCAGGAACTTGCGGATGTTCTTTCCGTCAGGCTTCGGCCAGGTCTTGCCGGTGCGGATCTTCGAGTTCTTGGGGAGCGAAAACTGGACCATGATGCAGCCTTTACATCCGGGATTGCGGCAAAGAAGAGAAGGGGCGGGAGGGCGATTGGCCGGCGCGGGCGCGCACGCAATCGCCATAGACCACGTCGGGGTCGCGGCGGAACAGGTAGTCCGAGGTCACGGTGACGTCGAAATTGGCGGCCGTGCGCCCGCCCGAGCCGATGCCCATGCCGATGCTGCCGCGCGGCTGCTGGGCGAGCCGGGCCTGGTCGATGCAGATGCGCTCGGCATCGGCGAGCGGGATCGGCCCGCAGGCGGCGAGAAGGAGCAGGGCGAGGACGGCGAGGGATTTCATGGCGCCCCCTTTGCAGGGCCCGCATTGACATGCGCGGCGCGGTGCTCCTTGCGGATCACCAGCTTGAGGCCGGACCAGATGGCATCTACCGCGCAGACTTTCACATCGACCAGCACATCGGCAAGTGCCGCGTCGCGGATCAGGTCTTCGGTCAGGTCGGTCGGCACTTTCGCAGCCTTTTTCGGCCAGGAGACCCAGATCATCCCCTCGGGCGCGATCATGTCGCGCAACAGCGGCAGGGCCTGCAGGTCTGCGGCCTCTGTCGTGAAGAGGTGGATGACGTCGCGGGTGCCCTCGGGCAGCGCGCGCCAGTCGGGGGCGAGCTCCAGCCGGCGGAAAAGGGCGGCGTCTTTCAGGTCAGCCAAGCTGTCGGGCAGGCGCACGAAGGCGGCGGCCTGGCCATCCTTGAGGCCGAGCTTTTTCGCCAGAGGGGTGCCGGAATAGCCAGCGTCGCTCATGGCTGACCCCCCGGGGGTTTTGCACCCCCGGACCCCCGCAGGGATATTTGGGTCAGTATGAAAG
>CAMFIX010000360.1 GCA_945952425.1 uncultured Pseudorhodobacter sp.
GATGAGTTCTGGCGTTTTCAGGCCAACAGCCTGGCCGTGTTCGCAACACCCGACTCGATCCGGGCATACCGCTTGGCCAATGACCTGACCTCGATGGTGCAGGTTTCCGACCGGTTCCACCTGAAGCCGCTTCTGCGCGTTGTCACATTCCCGCACTCGGCGTTTGTCCTCGCCCTTTCAGAGAACGCCGTCCGCCTTGTCGAGATGCATGCCGATCTGGCGCCTGAGGTGGTGAAAGTGCCTGACATGCCGAAAGATGCGGCCTCCGCCGCCGGCAAATCGACCCTCAACGACCGCTCCTTCAGCGGTCGCATCCACGGCTCCGAAGGGCAGAACGTTCGCTTCCAGCAATATGTCCGCAAGGTTGACGCCGCCCTTCGCCAGGTTTTGTCCGGTCGCGAAACCCCGCTGGTATTGGCCGCCACCGGCAGGCTTGCGTCGATCTTCGTCCAGACCTGCTCCTATCCGCATCTGTTGAAGGATACGATCAGCGACAGTCCTGACCAGTTCAGCGAAGCCGAGCTTGCGAACAAAGCGCGGCCGATTCTCGACAATGCCTATGCTTCCGAGATCGCTGATATCCGTGCGCTATTTGACAGACGCGCAGGTGAAAGCCGCACGACGACCGACATAGCCGATGCAGCGCGAGCAGCCACCTTCGGCGGCATCCATACTCTGCTCGTGGATATCGACACGACCGTTCCCGGATTTGTCGATGACGAAGTTGGTACCGTCACCTTTGTCGAAAAGGACGACGCAAAGGCGTATGGCATCGTCGATGAGATCGCCGCGCGGGCGCTGGCAAGCGGCGCGCGCGTCATGGGTGTGCGGCGCGAGGATATTCCCAGCGGGAACGAACTGGCGGCAATCCTTCGCTATCCAATCTAGGAAAGTCGGGAGGGGACGGCGGCCGTCTCCTCCCGCCACATCAGGAGATGTCGGCTTGACGATCAGGACCATAGTTGCGGCGATCGCACTTGAGAATGGCGATGAGCGGGTCGCCCGGCGCGCGATCCAGCTTGCCGCCGCACACGGAGCAAGCCTCGTTCTGGTTCATGCGATCGAAAGCCTGCCGGCATCCGATCCGGATCTTCCTTCCCAGGCAAAGGAGGAAGCAATCGCCACAGTGCTGGCCACGGAGGCAACTGCATCACTGCAACATCTGGCCGCAGGCTCAGCCGTTGAAACGAACATCATGGTGGAGTGCGGCAGGGCCGACCAGATCATCGACCGCCTGATACGCGACCACGCGGCCGATCTGCTGATCATCGGTCCCGGGAAACCGCAGAATCTGCGCGAGCGCGTATTCGGTTCGACCGCTGATCGCGTAGTGCGTAACTGTGCCTGCCCGATACTGGTCGTCAAGCGGGAGGCGGTTCATCCCTATCGTCGCATCGCCGCGGCCATTGACTTTTCGCCAATGTCATTCACGGCCGCGCAAATTGCGGCACGAATAGCGCCGCTTGCCGCATTCGAACTGATCCACGCCCTGGAAATTCCGCTGACCTTCGAGCAGGCAATGCTCAAGGTGGGCACCACTCAGGCCGAGATCGACCAGTATCTCAAGGCCAAGGCCCGGACCGCCCACGCGGAATTGCGTTCCCTGCGCTCCAACCTTTCGGTGCCAGGAAAAATCCGGGTCGTTCGAGGTGATCCCGCGACGGCACTGGTCCGGTTGGCAAGATCCGGAAGGACGGACCTTCTGGCGCTCGGCGTGCAGGGGAGAAACGCCATTTCCGAATTGGTTCTGGGCAGCATCGCGCGCCGAGTACTCGCAAGCTCTTCGTGCGATGTGCTTGTGGCGAAAGAATCAGTATCTTTTGTTTGACAAAGGGCCATAACGCGAAAACCAGACATACGCGCCCGTATCCAAATTGTGGAATCATCAACTGTCAATCTCTGTAGCGCGATAGCCTCCCGATCACGGACCAACCCTATTTTACGCTACAGTATCCCATGTGCCGCACGGCTGCGATGCAGGGCTTTTCTTTCAGGCGTCGGCGGTTCTTCGATGGTCCCTGCCCCTGCCGGGCATGGGATTTCTGGAGACGATGGCGTTCAAACGGGACAGGATCAGCATCGAGGTCATAGGACCGGAAACGGGCGGCAACGATCCTGCGCGCTCCGATGCAGCCATCCGCTCCCTCGCCCGGTTGCTCGGCCGCCAGATCGCCCGCGAGCAGTTCGAGCGCAAGATGGCGCTGGAACGCAGGGGGCAGAAGAAGCGTCCGGCAGGCGAGGATGCGTAACTCCATCCTTGCAATAACACGGATTATACGTATAATTCAGGCATTCCGTTTGAAAGGATGCCTGCCATGCCGACAGTCGGTTCCCTCGAATTCCAGCGCAAGTTCGGCGAGTTCCAGCATCAGGCGCAGCGTGAGCCGGTGGAGATCACCCGGCACGGGCGGCGCGAGTTCGTGCTGATGTCCGCTGATCACTATGATTGGCTCCGCGCTGCCGCGCAGCGCACGCACCGCACGGCGGATGCCGCCGATGTGGTGATCGACGCCGTGGAGCGGGCCGAGATGGACTCCGAACACACCCACCTCGACGATCTGCTGGAGTGAGGCGGGCGACGTGGCGATCCCTGAACCCAAGCCCGGCCTCGTCCTTCGCTACGATTATCTCTGGACGCATGAGGCTGCCGCCGGCCAGGATCAGGGCAAGGACCGCCCGGCCTGCCTCGTCGCCGCGACCGATGCGCTTGTGCGCCCCCGCCATGTGGTGCTGCTGCCGATCACCCACACGCGGCCCTCCGGCGAAACGGTCGGCATCGAGATCCCGGCGAAGGTGAAGCAGGCCATCGGCCTCGACGATGCGCCGAGCTGGGTGATCGTGTCGGAGCATAATATCGACGAATGGCCCAATGGCGGGCTGTCGCCGGTTCCCGGCAAGCGGGGCGAGTTCGCCTATGGCTTCATCCCGCCGGGGCTGTTCGCGCAGATCAAGGCCCGCTTTCTTGAACTGGCCCGCGCGAAGAAGAGCGGCGCCGTGCGCCGCTGACCATGGAGTTTTGAAAGGACCGGCCGATGACCCGCGTTGCCCTCTACGCCCGCTATTCCTCCGACAACCAGCGCGAGGCGTCGATCGACGACCAGCTGCGCATCTGCCGCGAACAGGCGAAGCGTGAGAAGTGGAAGATCGTCGGCACCTACAAGGATGCGGGCATCTCCGGCGCGAGCATGATCCTGCGTCCCGGCATCCAGGCGCTATTGCAGGACGCGCAGGCGAGCCAGTTCGACATGGTGCTGGCCGAGGCGCTGGACCGCATCTCGCGCGACCAGGCCGATGTTGCGACGCTGTTCAAGCACCTCAAGTTCGCCGGCGTTCCCATCGTCACGCTGGCCGAGGGCGAGATCAGCGAGCTTCATGTCGGCCTGAAGGGGACGATGAACGCGCTGTTCCTCAAGGACCTGGCTGCAAAGACCCATCGCGGCATCCGTGGCCGCGTCGAGGACGGTAAGTCGGGCGGCGGGCTTTGCTATGGCTACAAGGTCGTGAAGCAACTCGATGCGCGCGGCGATCCGATCCGGGGCGACCGCGAGATCGACGCAGCCGAGGCCAATGTCGTGCGGCGCATCTTCCGCGAGTTTGCCGCGGGCATCGGCCCGCGCACCATTGCCCGCACATTGAACGAAGAAGGCGTCCCAGGCCCCGAAGGTCGGCTCTGGAGCGATACCACCATTCGCGGCCATGTGAAGCGCGGCACGGGCCTCGTGAACAACGAACTCTATGTCGGCCGCCTCATCTGGAACCGGCTGCGCTATCTCAAAGACCCGTCGACCGGCAAGCGCGTCTCGCGGCTGAACCCGGAATCGGAATGGATCGTCAAGGACGTTCCCGACCTGCGCATCGTCGACGACGAACTCTGGCAGGCCGCCCGCGCACGTCAGGGCGAGATCGCCGAGAAGTTCGCCAATGTCACCGAGGCTGTGCGCGCGCATCACAAGAAGAACCG
>CAMFIX010000361.1 GCA_945952425.1 uncultured Pseudorhodobacter sp.
GACCTGGGTGCGCGGCGTGGCGGCCGCGACCTCGGCAAGCTTTGCCAGGGTCGCGGCGGGGTCTTGCGGCGCCAGGTCGATGAAGGCGCCGTTTTGCTGCACGGTCAAAGCGGGCGAAGGATCGGGCTGCAACCCCGCCGGCCGGTGGGCGGCGAGGTCGATATGCCACTCGGCCGGATCGGCGACCGAGAGGCGGATGTAAAGCTGCAGCCCGAGGAAAAGCGTCAGGAGCAGAAGGGCTGCGGATTTCGTGAGTTTCATGCGGCTTACCTTTGCGTGCGGGCCCAATGGTAGAGGCAGATCAGCTCGTAAGCCACATGGGCGCCGGCAATGGCGGTGGCGCCGGTCGTGTCATAGGGGGGCGAGACCTCGACCACATCGCCGCCCACCATGTTGATGCCGGCCAGATCGCGCAACATGGCCGCCGCCTGCCAGGAGGCGAGCCCGCCCCAGACCGGCGTGCCGGTGCCGGGGGCGAAGGCCGGGTCGAGCGCGTCGATGTCGAAGGTCACATAGGTCTGGTGGTCGCCCACGATGTCCTTGGCGCGGGCCACGGCCCAGGCGGTGCCCTTCTCGTGCAGCTCGCGCGCCGTGATGACATTCACGCCCAGGTAATCCTCGGTCGTGGTGCGGATGCCGATCTGCACCGAACGCTTGGGGTCCACCAGCCCCGTTTTCACCGCATTGTAGAACATCGTGCCGTGGTCGATCCGCGTCAGATCGTCGTCGGGCCAGAGGTCGGAATGGGCGTCGAAATGGATCATCGACAGGGGGCCGAACTTCTCGGCATAGGCGCGCAAGATGGGGAAGGTGATGTAATGGTCGCCGCCAAGGGTGATCGACCCTGCCCCGGCGGCCAGGATCTTGCGGATATGGGCGGTGAGGGTGTCGGGGAAGTCGCTGACCTTGGCATAGTCGAAGGCCAGATCGCCGTAGTCGATGATGTCCAGCTCTTCCAAGGGGTTGGTCGGCCAGCCCGCGGGCGGGTCATAGGGCATGAGAGAGGAGGCCTCGCGGATCGCCCGGGGCCCGAAGCGCGTGCCGGTGCGGTGGGTGACCGCCTGGTCGAAGGGCACGCCGGTGACGGCGAGGTCCACCCCGGTCAGGTCTTTCGTATAGGTCCGGCGCAGGAAAGAGGTCGCCCCGGCGAAAGCGTTCTCGAACGCATAGCCGCGGTGCTGGGTTCGGGTGAAGGCGGTATCGACTTCCGACTTGGCGTCTTCGAGGGCCATCCTGGTCTCCATGTTTCGGGAGCCCCGTCGTTTGGCACCATGCCCCGGAGACGCAGCCTATCCGGATGGGGGAGGGATAGCGGGCCAAGGGGATTCGGGCAAGGGGCGGCGGGGTGAACCCCGCCCTACGCCTGCTTGCGGTAGGGCGGGATTCATCCCGCCGCCCCGGGGATGGGTCATCGGAGTGGTGCATGCAAGCGCGCGCCCTACCGCAAGACACCTCTCAGCCGCGCATGCCGATTCACGTCCTTGTACAGCAGATAGCGGAACCGCCCCGGGCCCGCCGCATAGCAGGCCTGCGGGCAATAGGCGCGCAGCCACATGAAATCGCCGGCCTCGACCTCGACCCAATCGCGGTTCAGCTTGTAGACCGCCTTGCCCTCCAGCACATAGAGACCATGCTCCATGACATGGGTCTCCTCGAAGGGGATCACGCCGCCGGGCTCGAAGGTCACGATGTTGACATGGGCGTCGTGGGCGAGGTCGGTGGGCTCGACGAAGCGGGTGGTGCCCCAGCGGTCGGCCGTGTCGGGCATCCAGCGGATCGGCGTCTCTTGATCCGAGGTCACGAAGGGCTGCGGCAGGGGGACGCCGGGGGCGGGCTCGTAAAGCTTGCGAATCCAGTGAAAGCGGGTGAGGTCGTGCCCCTCGGCGAGAAGGGTCCAGGGCGTGCCCGCGGGGATATAGGCGTAAGAGCCGGTGGAGACCTCGCAGGCCGTCTCGCCCACGGTCAGCGTCGCAAGGCCCGAGGTGAAGAACAGCCAATGCTCCGCGCCGGGGTCGGCATCGGGCGCGTCGGAGCCGCCGCCCGGGGCGACCTCCATCACATATTGGCTGAAGGTCTCCGAGAATCCCGACATGGGGCGCGCGATCAGCCAGAGGCGGGTCTGCGTCCAGCCCGGCAGGAAGCTGGTCACGATGTCGGAAAAGCAGCCCTTAGGGATGAAGGCATAGGCCTCGGTGAAAACGGCGCGCTGCGTCATCAGGGCGGTTTGCGGCGGCAGACCGCCGGGAGGGAGGTGGTAGGTCATGGGAGAAGGGCCTTCAGTCTCAGGAGGGCGATGCGCTCGACCTGGGCGCAGGCCGTGGCGAATTCGGTATCGGTGTCGTTCGCGATGCGGGTCTGGAAGGCCTGAAGGATCGAGGCCTTGGTGTTGTCGCGGACGGCGATGATGAAGGGAAAGCCGTGCCTTACGGTGTAAGCCTCATTCAAGGCCTGGAACTGACCCCGTTCTTCATCCGTAAGGGCGTCCAGAGCGGCGGAGGCCTGCTCGGCCGTGCTGTCCGCCGTCAGCCGCTTGGCCGCCGCCAGCTTGCCCGCAAGGTCGGGGTGGGCGCGCAAGACCCCCATCCGCGCCTCGGGCGCGGCGCTGCGGAAGACCCGGGCGAGCGCATTGTGCAGACCCACGGCGCTGTCATGGGCGGGGCCGAGTTCCAGGTCGAAAGCGCCGTCCGCAATCCAGGGGGAGTGTTCGAAGATCCCGCCATAAAGCGCCACGAAACGGTCGCGGGTCATCTGGCTGGGGCGCTCGATGCGGCGGTGGGGGTGATGGGCGGCCCAATGCGCGGCGATCTGGCCGCGCGTTGCGAACCAGGCGCCCTTCCCCATCGCATAATCCAGAAACCGCTTCAGCCCCGCCATCTTGCCCGGCCGCCCGATCAGCCGGTTGTGCAGCCCGATCGAGAACATCCGGCCCCCCTCGCCCTCCAGCGTGTCGAACGTGTCGCGCAGATAGGTCTCGAACTGCTGGCCTTCGATATAGCCCGGCGCCGTGGCAAAGCGCATGTCGTTGGCTTCCAGCGTATAGGGGATGACCAGCTGATCCCGCTCGCCCACCTCCAGCCACCAGGGGAGGTCGTCGTCATAAGTGTCGGAAATCCAGTCGAATTGCCCCGTCTCGGCGGTCAGGCGCACGGTGTTCATGGAACAGCGCCCGGTATACCAGCCGCGCGGGGGCTGGCCCACGACTTCCGTGTGCAGGCGGATGGATTCCGCGATCTGGCGGGCCTCTTCCGCAGGGTCCATGTCGCGGTGATCGACCCATTTCAGGCCATGGGAGGCGATCTCCCACCCGGCCTCCTGCATCGCCGCGACCTGTTCGGGGTTGCGGGCCAGCGCCGAGGTGACGCCATAGATCGTCACCGGCAGGCCGAGCCTCGTGAACAGCCGGTGCAGCCGCCAGAACCCCGCCCGCGCGCCATAATCATAGATCGATTCCATGTTCCAATGCCGCATCCCCGGCCAGGGCGCGGCGCCGGCGATGTCGGAGAGGAAGGCCTCGGACTGCGCATCGCCATGCAGGAGGTTGTTCTCGCCCCCCTCCTCGTAGTTCAAGACCAGGGATATGGCGACACGGGCGCCGCCCGGCCAGTTGGCTTGCACAGGATTGCGGCCATGGCCACGGAAGTCGCGGGGATAGCGGGACATCGGCATCTCCTTTGGGCCAAGATTAGGCGGCTTCGCCCGGGGCCGGTATCAAATAATGCGATAAGGTGATTTGCGGGGGATCGGGGCGCGACAGGGGCGCGCGCAAGGGGTAGGCTGGCGGAAAATCGGAGGGATCATGGCCGAGGGTTGGCTTTCGACGCATGTGCTGGATACCGCGCGGGGGATGCCTGCGGCGGGGATGGCGATCTGGCTGTATCGGGTGAGCGGGAATTCCCACAGGAAGATCCTGGACGTGGTGACCAATGCCGACGGCCGCACCGATGCGCCGCTCTTGAAG
>CAMFIX010000362.1 GCA_945952425.1 uncultured Pseudorhodobacter sp.
GCGACGGGTCGTAAAGCTCCAGCGCCTTGGAGACGCCATGCTTCACCGCACCCGCCTGGCCCGAGAGCCCGCCCCCGACCACGGTCGCCATCACGTCGAACTGGCCTTCGACATTGGCCACGGTGAAGGCTTGCTTCAGGATCATCTGCAGCACGGGACGGGCGAAATAGACCGCCAGTTCCTTGCCGTTGACGATGACCTTGCCCGAACCCGGCTTCACCCAGACGCGGGCGACGGCGTTCTTGCGCTTGCCGGTGGCATAGGCGCGGCCGAGCTTGTCGCGGACCGGGGCACGCACCACGGCGGCCGGCGCCGGGGCGGCCGAACCAACAGCCGACTTCAGATCGTCGAGAGACTTGATATCGGCCATGTTCAGGCGCTCCGGGTGTTCTTCGGGTTCATCGCCTTGACGTCGATGACCGCGGGGGCTTGGGCTTCGTGCGGATGGGCAGCGCCGGCATAGACGCGCAGGTTCGTCATCTGCTGACGGCCGAGCTTGTTGCGCGAGATCATGCGCTCCACCGCCTTGACCACGACGCGCTCGGGGTGAGCGCCTTCGAGGATCTGGGTCGCGGTGCGCTCCTTGATCCCGCCGGGGTGGCCGGTGTGCCAGTAATACTTCTTGTCGGTGCGCTTCTTGCCCGTCATCTGCACCTTGTCGGCGTTGATGATGATGACATTGTCGCCCATATCCATGTGGGGGGTATAGGTCGGCTTGTTCTTGCCGCGCAGGATGGTCGCCGCAATCGAAGCCAAGCGGCCGAGAACAACGCCTTCAGCGTCGATCACGACCCACTTCTTCTCGATATCCGCAGGCGTTGCGGTGAAGGTTTTCATATCGGAACCCGTGGTTGGTGAGAGCGAAAACCGGCCTTGTCGGGCGGGTTCCGCTTGGGATGGGGGCTTATGGCCTGCAAGGCGGCGCGGGTCAAGGGGGTTTGCCTGGATGTGCCCAGAGAAGAATACAGCTTAATCAATGCGTTACAATATGGGGTATCGAAATACCCCAAGCCCTAGCGCAGTTTCGGCGGCTTGTCGCGGTCCATTCCCGGGGCCGCACCGGGGGCAACGGGGCTCCGCGGCGGCGCCTCGGGGCCGGCGAATCCCTGCCCGGCCTCGGCCATGCGGCGCAAAAGCGGCGCATCGGGGGCCACGAAGATCAGATCGACCGCCGCGGCATCGAGGCCGGAAAAGGCCAGAACCTCGGTCACCGCCCGCGCAAAGCCCTCTTCGCGCGCAGGCTCCAGCCCCGCCACGGCCAGGGCATGGCCCCGCGCGCCCCCCTCATACTCCACCGCCGCCAGCGCCGCGAGGCTGCCCGGCGGCAAGAGCCCCGCCAGCGCCCCCGCAAGGCCCCGGGTCAGGCCCGGGGCGCCCATGCGCGTGATGCGCGCGCTTTTCTCTTCCGGCGCGGCCTGGTCCAGCATCGCGGCCAGCCAATCGACCGAGGCCGGCGGCAGGATCGTCTCGGACGCCGCCCCGCTGCCGAGGTTCAACCCCAGCCCCAGCCCCTGACCCGTCAGCTGCCGCGCGATCACCCGCCCGGGCAGCGCCGCATAGGGCACCGGCTCGGGCGAGAGCGTGGCCAGCCGCTCTTCGCTGTCGAAGACCAGCAGCAGCGGGCCGGAGGAGAGGTCGAAGACCCGGGGCGCGATGGCGGCGCCGACCGGCTCGGCCTCCAGCACGAGGAAGAGCTCGGCATCGGCAAAGGCGCGCCAGAAGGCGAAGGCCTCGGCCTCGCCGCCCGCCTCCATGGCCTGATAGCTGGTGTCGAGGGTCATGCGATCTCTGCCACTTTGGCCCTGAGGTCGGGCAGAAGCTCTGCGCCGAACCAGGGGTTGCGTTTCAGCCAGCCGGTATTGCGCCAGGAGGGATGGGGCAAGGGGAAAATGCCCTTTTGGGCATGGAGCCGCCAGTCGGCGACATGGGCCGAAAGCGGGCGGCGGCCGAGGTGCCAGTCGCAGGCGAGCCCACCGACCAGCAGCGTCAGCCGGATCGCGGGCAGGCTTTGCAGGACGCGCGCGCGCCAGGTCTGGGCGCAGAGCGGCGGCGGCTTCAGATCGGCGCCCTTGGCGTCATAGCCGGGAAAGCAGAAGCCCATCGGCACGATGGCGATGCGGGTGCGGTCGTAGAAGGCCTCCCGCGAGAGACCCATCCAGTCGCGCAGGCGGTCTCCGCTGGCATCGTCGAAGGGGAGGCCCGAGAGATGCACCCGCATCCCCGGCGCCTGGCCTGCGATCAGGATGCGCGCCTGGGGTCGGAACCAGACGACGGGGCGCGGGGCGTGCTGGGTGGCGGTGGCGGCGAACCGCGCGGCACAGAGGCGGCAGGCGGAGATCTCGGCGGTGAGAGGGTCCATGGCGGCTCCGGCTTTGGCCGCGTCGCAGCGGCGCGCCCAAAAATTTTCGGCGAAAATTTTTGGGCTGGTGGGGATGTTGCGCCTTTTTCGCGGTCTTGCAATCGCCGCGATCCGGTCACGCAATAGCCAAGCCCATCGGTTTGCTAAGAGGAGGCAAAAGGAGATTTTCAGATGGGCGCAGCAATCAGCGGTGGGATTATTGGGTTCGGATTGGTCTTGGCCTTCAAGGGCGGCCGCCTTCGACTGGTCCTTGGCGGGGCGATTGCGATCGTCGGTCTGGCCTTGATGGCTCTGGACTTCATGGTCGGCGCCAAGAAGGCCGGACTGATCTGACCGCCGGGGGGCCCAAAAATTTTCGTGCGAAAATTTTTGGGTTCTTACCGCTCCCGCCGTGCCAGAAAAGCCAGTTTCTCGAACAGCTGCACATCCTGTTCGTTCTTCAACAGCGCCCCATGCAGCCGCGGCAGGTTGGTCTTGGCATCGCGCTTCAGGTCTTCGGGCGCCAGATCCTCGGCCAGCAAAAGCTTCAGCCAGTCCAGCACCTCGCTGGTGGAGGGCCGTTTCTTTAGCCCCGGTGTCTCGCGGATTTCGAAGAACTGGGCCAGCGCGGCCGACAGCAGCGCCTCTTTGATGCCAGGGAAATGCAGGCGGGTGATGGCGGCGAGCTCTTCCGGCGAGGGGAATCGGATGAAGTGAAAGAAGCAGCGGCGCAGGAAGGCGTCGGGCAGCTCCTTTTCGTTGTTCGAGGTGATGATGACCACGGGGCGATGCAGGGCGCGGACCGTCTCGCCGGTCTCGTAGACGTGGAATTCCATCCGGTCTAGTTCCTGCAACAGGTCGTTGGGGAATTCCAGATCGGCCTTGTCGATCTCGTCGATCAAGAGCACCCGCCGCTCGGGCGCGGCGAAAGCCTGCCAGAGCTTGCCCGGCCGGATGTAATTGGCCACGTCATGCACCCGCGCCTCGCCGAGCTGCCCGTCGCGCAGCCGCCCCACCGCGTCATAGTCGTAAAGCCCCTGCGCGGCCTTGGTCGTCGACTTCACATGCCATTCGACCAGCTCCATCCCCAAGGCGCCCGCCACCTGGCGCGCCAGCTCGGTCTTGCCGGTGCCGGGTTCGCCCTTCACCAGCAGGGGTTTGCCCAGCCGTATCGCCGCCTCGACCGCCAAGCCGAGGTCGGGCGCCACGAGATAACCAGAGGTTGAACCGAATTTTCCTGTCATCTCAAACCCCTGCCCCATTTCGACCCGGCCGAGCCTAACCAAGGCCGCAAATCTGCGCAACGGCTAGTGACAATCCCCGCCCTTTGGGCTAGAGCGGCGGCGATCCGGCGGCGCGCCCCTCGGGTGCGACAGAAACCGGAAGAGGAGAGACGCGATGAAAGCCGAAACCTTCCTGCCCGAAGACTATCGCCCGGCCGAAACCGAGCCCTTCATGAACGACCGCCAGCTGGAATATTTCCGCCGCAAGCTGGTCGGCTGGAAGCAGGATCTGCTGGACCAAAGCGCCGAGACGATCGACAACCTGCAGGATTCCGCCCGCTCGGTGCCCGATCTCGCGGACCGGGCCAGCGAAGAGACCGACCGCGCGCTGGAAC
>CAMFIX010000363.1 GCA_945952425.1 uncultured Pseudorhodobacter sp.
GTTCTGGCGCCTGCGCGAAGAGATGCCAGAGGGGCAAAGGCTGGAAGGCCCGCAGCTGAAACATGACATTTCCGTGCCGCCGGGGCGGATTGCGGCCTTCCTGACCGAGGCTGGCGCGGCCTGCGAGGCGGCACAAAAGGGCTTGCGGATCAATCCTTTCGGGCATCTGGGCGATGGCAACATCCATTACAACCTGTCGCCCCCGGCCGGAGGGGCCTTCACCTGCGACAGCGCAGCGCTTGGTCTGCAGATCGCGCGGATCGCGCAAGGGCTCGGCGGGTCTTTCGCGGCCGAACATGGGCTCGGCCGGTCGAAGGTCGCGCTGGCCGATGCGCTGCGCCCCGGGCCGGAGCGGCAGCTGATGGCCGCGATCAAGCAGGCGTTGGACCCCGGCGCCGTGATGAACCCCGGGGTCATGCTGGCCCGCGTCAGGAAAGAAATTCTTTCCTGATCCCCTCCGAAGTTGGTTTTCCCGCCGACTGCTCTTTGCGACACTTCACCAGGCCCCGGGCGGGATGGGGCCCAAGGAAAGAAACATCATGGCGATGAACGGCGGACAGGTTCTGGTGCAAAGCCTGGTGGCGCTTGGCGCGACCAAGGGGTTCGGCGTGCCGGGGGAAAGCTATCTCGCGGTGCTGGATGCCCTGCATGACACCAAGGGCGCGCTGGATTTCATCAACTGCCGCAACGAGGGGGGCGCGAGCTTCATGGCCGCCGCCTGGGGCAAGCTGACGGGCAAGCCCGGCCTTTGCTTCGTCACCCGCGGCCCCGGCGTCACCAATGCCGCCATCGGCATCCACACCGCCATGCAGGACAGCGCCCCCATGCTGGTCTTCGTGGGCCAGGTCGGCACCGACATGAAGGGCCGCGAGGCCTTCCAGGAGATCGACTACCCCGCCGTCTTCGGCACGATGGCGAAATGGGCGGTCGAGATCGACCAGGTCGACCGCCTGCCCGAACTGCTCTCGCGCGCCTGGACCACCGCCGTCTCGGGCCGCCCCGGCCCTGTCGTCGTGGCCCTGCCCGAAGACATGCTGACCGCCCAGACCGAGGCCCGCCCCCTGACCGGCCCGATCCGCCTGCACGAACCGGCCCCCTCTGCGCAGGCGGTGGACGAGGCGCTGGAGCTTCTGGCCCAGGCCGCGCGCCCGCTGGTCATGGTGGGCGGCGTCAACTGGACAGCCGAGGGCCGCGCCGCGCTGGAGACCTTTGCCGCCCGCTCCGACCTGCCGGTCGTCGCGGCCTTCCGCTATCAGGACCGTTTCGACAACCACTCGCCGCATTATGCGGGCGAGGCCGGGGTCGGGATGCCGCCCCATGTGCGCGCCCTGATCGCCGAGGCCGATGTCATCCTGGCCCTGAACCTGCGCTTCGGCGAGATGACGACCGACGGCTATACCCTGCTGCAGGTGCCGGTGCCGCAGCAGAAGCTGATCCATGTCCATGCCAGCGACCGCGAGATCGGCAAGATCTACCGGCCCGAGATCGGCATCCAGGCCGGGCCGAATGCCTTCGTCCAGGCGCTGCGCCCGGTGCAGGGGCCCTGGGCGGATTGGCGGGCCAAGGCGCGGGCGGGCTATGAGGCGAGCCTGAAGGCGCCGCCCCAACCCTCGCCCGTCGATATGGGGGTCGCGACCGCCCATCTGCGCGAGGTCTTGGCCGAGGATGCGATCCTGACCAATGGCGCGGGGAATTTCACCGTCTGGCCGAACAAGTTCTTTCCCTTCGGCCCGCGCGCCCGGCTGCTGGCGCCGCAATCGGGCGCCATGGGTTACGGCCTGCCCGCGGCCATCGCGGCCAAGATCGCGGACCCCGGTCGCCAGGTCGTCTGCTTTGCCGGCGACGGGGATTTCCAGATGAACTGCCAAGAGCTCGCCACCGCCGCGCAATACAACGCCCAACCCGTCGTGCTGATCCTGAACAACGGCATCTACGGCACGATCCGCGCCCACCAGGAACGCAACTATCCCGCCCGCGTCTCGGGCACCGATATGGTGAACCCCGATTTCGTGGCGCTGGCGAAGGCTTATGGCTTTCATGCCGAAAGGGTCGAGACGACCGAGGCCTTCCCCGCGGCGCTGGCCCGGGCACTGGCCTCGCCCACGGGGGCGGTCCTCGACCTGAACATCTCGCCCGAGGCGCTGACGCCGCGCCAGACGCTCTCGCAGATGCGCGCCGCGGCCCTTGCGAAGAAAGCCGCCCCATGACCGCCCGGCCGCCGATCAGACTGGGCGCCGATATCGGCGGCACTTTCACCGACATCGCGCTGGAGGTGGGCAGCACCCTCCATTCGACCAAGGTGCTGACGAATTACGCCGCGCCGGAGCAGGCGATCCTCGACGGGATCGACATCGTTCTGGCCGAGGCGGAGCTGGGATACGGCGACCTGCAGATCGTCATCCATGGCACGACCTTGGCCACCAATGCGCTGATCGGGCGGCGGGGGGCGAAGGTGGCCTTTGTCACCACGCAGGGCTTTCGCGACGTGATCGAGATGCGGACCGAAAGCCGCTTCGACCAATATGACCTGAACCTGCAGCTTCCGACGCCGCTGGTTCCGCGCGAGGATCGCTTTCCGGTGGCGGGCCGGATCGGCGCGCAGGGGCAAGAGCTGGCGCCCCTGGACGAGGCCGCGCTGACCGCCCTGGTCGCCCGGATCGCGGCGGGCGGCTATGGCGCGGTCGCGGTGGGCTTCCTGCATTCCTATATGAACCCCGCGCACGAGACCCGCGCGCGGGAGATTTTGGCGGCAACCGGCCTGCCCGTCTCGATCTCCGCCGAGGTTTCGCCGCAGATGCGCGAATACGAACGCTTCAACACGGTCTGCGCCAATGCCTATGTGCGGCCGCAGATGGCCAGTTACCTGGACCGGCTGCAGGCACGGCTGACCGAAAAGGGCGCCACCTGCCCGGTCTTCATGATCCATTCCGGCGGCGGGCTGGTCTCGGTGGAAACCGCGGCGGAATTCCCGGTGCGGCTGATCGAAAGCGGGCCTGCGGGTGGGGCGATCTTTGCCGCCGATGTGGCGCGGCGCTTCGGGCTGAGCAAGGTCGTCAGCTATGACATGGGGGGGACGACCGCGAAAATCTGCCTGGTCGAGGATTACGCCCCCAAAACCGCCCGCAGCTTCGAGGTCGCGCGCTCGACCCGCTTCGCCAAGGGCTCCGGCATGCCGATTTCCATCCCGGTGATCGAGATGATCGAGATCGGCGCGGGGGGTGGCTCGCTCGCTTCGGTCGATGCGATGGGGCGCATCCAGACGGGGCCGGAAAGCGCGGGGTCAGAGCCCGGCCCGGCCTGTTACCTGCGCGGCGGCCAGCGCCCGGCCATCACCGATGCCGACCTGATCCTGGGCAAGCTGGACCCCGACAATTTTGCAGGCGGCGCGATCCGGCTTTCGACCTCCGCGGCCGAGGCCGCGACGCGGACCCATGTGGCCACGCGGCTGGGGCTTTCGGCGCAATCGGCGGCTTTCGGCATCTGCGAGGTGGTGGATGAGAACATGGCCAATGCCGCCCGCGTTCATGCGGTGGAGAACGGCAAGAACATCTCGGACAATGTCATGGTGGCTTTCGGCGGCGCGGCCCCTTTGCACGCCGCGCGGCTGTGCGAAAAGCTCGGGATCGACCGCTGCCTGGTGCCGCCCGGCGCGGGCGTGGGCTCGGCCATCGGCTTTCTGAAGGCGCCCTTCGGATACGAGGCCCTGGCCTCGCGCGTGATCGGCCTGTCGGGCTTCGATCCCGCCGCGGTCAACGCCCTGATCGCGGGTCTGCGCGCCACGGCCCGGGGCTTCGTGGCCCAGGGCACCGGCGGCGAGATCGGCTGCGCGGTCACCGCCTTCATGCGCTATCGCGGCCAGGGTTGGGAGATCCCCGTCCCCCTGCCCGACCGTGCCTTTGCCGCCGCGGATGTCGCCCTGATCCGCGAGGGCTTCCGCGCCGCCTATGCC